>JAISPN010000146.1 GCA_031274845.1 Acidobacteriaceae bacterium | reverse complement strand
AAGTACGCGGCGAACTCGATTCTGGCGACACGCATCTCGTTCATGAACGAGATCGCGAATGTCTGCGAACTCGTCGGCGCGAACGTCGATCACGTGCGCAAGGCGATCGGCGCCGACCGGCGCATCGGCACGTCGTTTCTGTTTTCAGGCATCGGGTACGGCGGCAGTTGCTTTCCGAAAGACGTTAAGGCGATGGTGAAGTCGTCGACCGAGAAGGGGTACGACTTCAGGATTCTGCGCGCGGTCGAAGACGTCAACGTCCGCCAGAAGACACGGCTCGTTGAGAAGGTAATGGCGCACTTCGGCAACGTCAACGGCAAGACGTTCGCGCTCTGGGGGCTCGCCTTCAAGCCGAAGACGGACGACATGCGCGAGGCGCCGGCGATTACGATCGTCGAGCAACTCGTCGCGGCGGGCGCGACGGTGAAGGCCTACGATCCCGAGGCGATGCCGACGGCTGCTCGCGTGCTGGGCAACAAGGTCACGCTGTGCGAGCGGAGCTACGATGCGCTTGCTGGCGCCGACGCGTTGCTCGTCGCCACCGAATGGCCGGAGTTCCGCGAGCCGAATTTCGAGCGCATCAAGAGCCTGCTCAAATCGCCAGTGGTTTTTGACGGTCGCAACATCTACTCTCCGGGGCAGATGCGTGCGCTTGGCTTCACCTATTTCTCCATTGGCCGCTAGCTCGTCGCCGCGCGTGCTCGTCACCGGCGGGGCTGGCTACATCGGCAGCCACGCGGTGAAGGCGCTCGAGCGGAGCGGGTACGGCGTTGTCGTCTACGACAACCTGATTGCGGGGCATCGACAAGCGGTCGGTCACGTGCCGCTCGTCGAAGGGGACATCGGTGACGTGGCGTTGGTCAGGCGCACGCTCAAGGCGCATCAGATTTCAGCCGTGATGCACTTTGCCGCCTTCCTCGATGTGGGTGAGTCGGTGCGCGAGCCGGTCAAGTACTACCGCAACAACGTCGTGGGGACGCTGGGTGTCCTCGAAGCGATGGCGGCCGAAGGGGTGTCGACGTTTGTGTTCTCGTCAACGTGCGCGACATACGGCGAGCCGCTCGAAACCCCCATCCCGGAAACGCATCCGCAGCATCCCATCAACGCGTACGGCGCGTCGAAGCTGGCGATCGAACGGGCGCTCCCGCATTTCGAGCGTGCCTACGGATTGCACTGGATGGCGCTGCGCTACTTCAATGCGTCTGGCGCGGACCCGGACGGGGAGCTTGGCGAAGATCATTCGCCGGAGATTCACATCATCCCGCGCGCGATCGAGGCGGCGATGGGCGGCGCCGAACTCAAGGTCTTTGGCAACGATTACCCCACACCTGACGGAACCTGCTTGCGCGACTACGTCCACGTCACCGACCTGGCGGATGCGCACGTCCGCGCGCTCGATCGCACCATGCGGACAAAGACGTCTGGCGCCTGCAATCTGGGAACCGGGACGCCGCACTCTGTGCTTGAAGTGATTGGCGCCGTCGAGCGTGTCACCGGGCGGACGGTGCCGTGGAGCCTTGCCGCGCGGCGTCCGGGCGATCCGGCCGCGCTCTACGCGGCGTCCGGAAAGGCGTTCGACGAGCTAGGGTGGACGCCGCGGTTTCCCGATCTCGATTCCATCGTGGGCACCGCCTGGAACTGGCATCGCACGCATCCGGCGGGGTATCGTACGTCGTCTCATCCGTGAGTGCTTCCTCTCCGCTCGCGCGGCTCTTTAGTTACACGCGACCCTATCGTGTCCGCATGGTGTGGGCGCTGCTGGCGATGTCCGTGTATGCGCTGGCGTCGGCCGGCATCGCCGCGCTCATCCAGCCGATTCTCGATTCCGTGCTCCCGCATCGCGACAACCTTGCGCTGGTCGCGTGGGGCATCGTCGGGCTGAACCTGCTGAAGGGGATCGGCTCATATACTTCCGCGTACCTGATGACGGATGTCGGCCAGCGTGTCGTCATGGATCTGCGGAACGCGCTCTTCTATCACACGCTTGGACAGTCGGCGGGATTCTTCGCGCAACGGACGACCGGTCAGTTGATGTCGCGCATCACCAACGACGTCTCGCAGGTGCAGCAGGTCGTCTCTGAAACCGCAGGCGATCTGGCGCGCGAAACGTTGGCGCTCGTCGGGTTTGCCGGGTTGCTCTTCTACTACGATGCGTGGCTCGCGGTTTTCTGTCTCATCAGCGCGCCGCTCATCGTCTATCCGCTGGTGCGTCTCGGTCAGCGCGTGCGCCGGACGACGAGGCGGAGTCAGGAAGCGCTGGAGCAGCTCTCGCACATCAGCACCGAGGCGCTTGCCGGTCACCGCATCGTCAAGGCGTTTGGCAACGAGCAGAAAGAAGCGGATCGCTTCGCGCGCGCGGCCAGTCACCTGTTCCGCACGAACATGAAGGTGACGGCGGCGTTGTCGAGCCTGCCGCCGCTCATGGAACTGCTGGGCGGTTTCGGCATGGCGGGCGCGCTGTGGTACGGCAGCCGCGAGATTTCAAGCGGTCTGCTCACGGTGGGGCAACTGACGTCCTTCATCGCGACGCTCTTCCTGATGTACGGTCCAGCGAAGAAGCTCAGTCGTGTCAACGCGAACATCCAGCAGGCGATTGCGGCGTCGGAGCGGATCTTCGAGATGCTCGACACGCACACCGAGGTGACCGAACGTCCAGACGCGCCGGCGCTCGCGCCGTTTCGGCAGCGCATCGACTTCGAGAACATCACGTTTGGCTACGACGAGCGGCAGCGGATTCTTCGCGGTGTGACGTTTTCAGTCGAGGCCGGTCAGATGCTCGCCATCGTCGGCAGGAGCGGCGCGGGGAAGACGACGCTCGTCAACCTTCTGCCGCGGTTCTACGACGTCACCGGTGGCCGCATTCTCGTGGACGGCATGGATCTCCGCGACGTGACGCTGACATCGCTTCGCAGCCAGATCGGCATGGTCACGCAGGAGACGGTGCTCTTCGACGATACCGTTGCCAATAACATCGCCTACGGCGCGCCAAGGGCGTCACGGGCCGACATCGAAGAGGCGGCGCAGGCGGCGCACGCGCACGGATTCATCACCCGGCTTTCCGAGGGGTACGACACCTTTGTCGGCGAGCGCGGTCAGCGGTTGTCTGGCGGTCAGCGGCAGCGGCTGGCGATTGCGCGCGCGCTGCTGAAGAACGCGCCGATTCTCGTGCTCGACGAAGCGACGTCGGCGCTCGACACCGAATCCGAACTCCTCGTGCAGGAAGCGTTGAGCACGCTGATGAGGAATCGCACCTCCATCGTGATCGCACACCGGCTCTCGACGATCCGGCGTGCCGATGCGATCATCGTGGTCGAGCGTGGACGGATTGTCGAGTTCGGCAAACACGACGAACTGCTGACGCGCCCGTCGGGCATCTACGCCGCGCTCCACCAGAAACAGTTGATCGAGGAAACGAAGACGCGCGCAGAGACACACTGATGATGAGAAGCATGACCGGGTTCGCCACCGCCACCCGTGAAGACGAGACGGCGACGATTGGCGTGACGATCAAGACCGTGAACCACCGCCATCTGGATATCCAACTGCGGATGCCGCAGTCGCTGGCGCCGATCGAGGCGGATCTGCGGAGCCTCATCGCCAAGTCTGTGGCGCGGGGCCGCGTGGAGATGGCGATTTCGCTTCAGTTGCGTCAGGCGGCTGGTGTCGAGGTTGACCTGAACGAGCCGTTTGCGAGAGCGCTGGAGCAGGCGCTGGATCGCGCGCGCGGAGCGGGACTGATTGCCGGCGCGTTGACGCCCGGCGATCTGCTGCGCTTGCCTCAGGCGCTCACGATTCGTGAAACGCCGATTGACGCGGATGGAACGTTCATGGCCGGTGTGCGTCAGGCGGTGCAGGAGGCGGTGGCGGCGGCGCTTTGCGATCTCGACACCATGCGCAACACCGAAGGTCACCATCTGCGCGCCGATTTGGATGAGCGGCGCGTGGCGGCGGCGGATCTCGTCGAGCGGATTGCCGTCGCGGCCGACGAGGGACGTGTGGCGATCGAGCAGCACATCACCGAACGTGTCGCGGAAATCCGCGCGGCGCTTGAAGCCGACGAGGCGCTGGTCGCGCAGGAGATCGTGCGCTGGAGCGCCAGGTCCGACATCAGCGAAGAGGTCACCCGGTTTCGCGCGCACGTGTCGCACTGGCAGACGCTCGCCGACGCGCCTGAGCCGTGCGGACGCAAGCTGGATTTTCTGCTGCAGGAGATGAATCGCGAGGTCAACACGATGGGCTCGAAGGCCGACGGCCTGCGTGTGTCGGAGCTCATCATTACGGCCAAGGCGGAACTCGAGAAGATGCGCGAGCAGGTGCAGAATGTCGAGTAATCGCGGTCTGCTGTTCATCGTGTCGGCGCCGTCAGGCGCGGGGAAAACCACGCTGGTCGATCGTCTCGTGGAGCAGGTGCGCGGGCTCAGGATTTCGCGTTCCTACACGTCGAGAACGCCCCGGGAAGGGGAAACGGACGGCGTCGACTATAATTTTGTGAGCCGGGCGAGGTTCGAAGCGATGATCGCCCGGAACGATTTCCTGGAGTGGGCCGATGTGTTCGGCAACCTCTACGGCACGTGCGCCAGCGACACCGAGCAACTGCTCGCCGCGGGCGACGATGTGGTGCTGGTGATCGACGTGCAAGGGGCGCGGCAGGTGCGTCAGCGAGCAGGCGTGCTGACGACGGTGTTTGTGATGCCCCCCTCGTTCGACATTCTGGAACATCGGCTGCGTAGTCGAAGCAAGGACAGCGAAGACGCGATTCGCCGCCGGCTTCAGGTGGCGGGACACGAAGTCGCCGCGTTCAGCGAATACGACTTCATCGTCGTCAACGATGAGTTGACGGCGGCCGTCGATCGGCTCCGGAGCATCGTGCTCGCGGAGCGGGCGCGGCTGACGCACATGCGCGGCGACGTAGAAGCCATCGTCAGGACATTTTGAGCTTAAGGAGTCTCATGATCGACAGAAGCAAATTGCCCAACTCGTTTGAATTCGTCGTCACCGCCGGCGCGCGCGCGCGTCAGTTGCTGAACGGATCGATTCCCCGCGTCGAAGTCGGCGCGCACAAGAAGACGACCGTCGCGCAGCAGGAAGTAATCACCCACGCGGTGCAGAAGATCGAGCCAGAGGCGGCCTCCGAGTAACGGCGCGACGTCCATGTTGATCGGTCTCGGCGTCACCGGCGGCATCAGCGCCTACAAGGCGGTGGAGGTGGCGCGCGGACTTCAGAAGCGCGGCCACGAGGTGACGGCCATCATGACCGCCGCGGCGACCCGCTTTGTCGGCCCGGTGACGTTTGAAGCGATCACGCGCCGTCCGGTCGTCGTCGATCAGTTCGCGCCCGGCGCGAACGCCGACATCGAACACATCGCGCTCGCGTCCTCGATCGATCTGCTGCTCGTGGCGCCAGCCACCGCCAACATCCTGGCGAAGATGGCGCACGGCATCGCCGACGACGTCCTCAGCACGCTGTATACCGCGACCCGCGCGCCGGTGCTCGTTGCACCGGCCATGAACACGCACATGTTCTCGCATCCTGCCGTGCGTGCGAATCTCGACACGCTGGCCGCGCGCGGCGTCAAGTTCGTTGAGCCGGGAGAGGGCTATCTCGCCTGCGGCTGGATCGGCAAAGGCCGGTTGGCGGAGCCCGACGAGATCGTGGCGGCGGTTGAGCGCATGCTTAGGCCGGAGGGGCCGCTTTGCGGTGCCCGGATTGTCGTGACCGCCGGACCGACGTACGAGGATTTCGATCCGGTGCGGTACATCGGCAACCGGTCGAGCGGCCGGATGGGGTTTGCGATTGCCGCGGAAGCCGCGCGTCGCGGCGCCGCCGTGACGTTGATTGCCGGACCAACCACGGTCGCTGTTCCCGGCGGACTGGACGAAGTGATCCACGTCCGCAGTGCGCAAGAGATGCACCGCGCCGTGATGGAACGCGCCGCCAATGCCGACATCGTGGTGATGGCGGCCGCCGTCGCCGACTACACGCCGATCGAACCTGCCGCGCAGAAGATGGCAAAGACGAGCGACACGCTGACGCTTGTCCTCACGCGCACGCCGGACATTCTTGGGGATCTCGGCGAGGCTCGCGTGACGGCCGGTCGCGGTCCGTTGCTCGTGGGATTTGCCGCCGAAACCTCGGACGTCGTGGCTCGTGGCCGCGACAAGCTGCGGCGGAAGCACGTGGACATGATTGTTGCCAACGATGTCTCGCGCAGCGACGCCGGCTTCGACGTGGCGACCAACCTCGTCACGATTCTCACCGCGGAGGGGCAAGAAGCATTGCCACTCCAGTCGAAAGACGCGGTCGCGGCAAACATTCTCACCCGCGTCGAGCATCTGATGGCGCGTCAGGCTCCGGTCGCGCACTGATGTCGCGCGAGCAGTTGGCCGAACATCTTCGCTTCGCCGCTGAACTTGGCATCACCGGCACGAGCCGCGATCCGCTGTGGCGCAGACGTCCTGACGCGATCGCTGTGAACACGTCGAATATTTCAAAGACTTCACCTGTGGAGACTGACCTGCCCACGCGAGAGGCCAGCCGGCCATTACACGTCCTCGCGAGCGCCGACGCGCTCGCCGCTATCCGCGCCGGGATTGGTGAGAATTGCAGCCGCTGCAAGCTCCACACGCTCGGCCGCAAGCAGATTGTGTTTGGTGTCGGCAATCCTGACGCGGATTTGATGTTTGTCGGCGAAGCACCGGGGAGCGACGAAGACCTCAAGGGCATTCCTTTTGTCGGCAGGGCGGGGCAGTTGCTGACGAAGATCATCGAGGCGATCGAGCTCACGCGCGACGAGGTGTACATCGCGAACGTGATCAAATGCCGGCCGCCGCAGAATCGGAATCCTGAGCCGGACGAAGTCGAGACGTGCGAGCCGTTCCTGTTCCAGCAGATCGATGTGATCAAACCAAAAGTTGTGGTTGCGCTCGGGACGTTTGCCGCGCGCGCGCTGTTGCGGACGCTCGATCCGATTTCGCGGCTCCGTGGCCGCGTCTTCGACTATCGCGGCGCCAAACTGATTCCGACGTTCCATCCCGCGTTCTTGTTACGGAATCCTGCTGCCAAGCGCGAGGTGTGGGAAGACATGAAACTCGTGCGGTCGTTGCTGAAGGCTGACGCGTAACGCTCGACGTCTGAAAACTGTCGTGTTCGTCCGCGTTGCGGTTCCCATCCCACAACTTGATTTGCTCACCTATAGCGTGCCGCGCGACCTCGGCCACGCGGTGGTTGGCGCGCGTGCCGTCGTGCCGCTTGGCGCGCGGTCTGTCACCGGCGTCATCGTCGCGGTCGACCGCACGCCGCACGGTGTGGCCGAAGGCGCCGACGTGCGGCCAATCACGCAGTTGCTCGATCGCGAACCGTTTGTTCCCGCCGAGATCATCGCGTTGGCGCAGTGGACGGCCGAGTACTACAGCGCGGGCATTGGCGAAACGATCCTCGCGACTCTGCCGCCGACAACACGCGCCGAGCGTCGAGACGCGCACAAGACGCGCCGTGTGGCGTGGCTGACGGCGGCAGGTCAAGACGGGTTGGACACGGGAACACCCCGGCAACAGGAACTCCTTCGACTGCTGGCCGCATCGCCGCAAGGGATGGCCACGGCGGATGTGACCGCGCGAGGATTCAGCGCCGCTCTTCTCACGCGCCTTTCGTCACAGGGGCTGATCGTGCTGAGGCGCGAGCGCGTGAATCGTGATCCGTTTGCGAGCAGCGTCGTGGCCGGTCAGGCGCCTGACCCCGATCGCCGCCTCACGCGCGAACAGGACGACGCGCTGGCGCGGCTCGTCACGCTGGCCGAGCGTCGCGAGTTTCAGGTCGCGCTGCTGCACGGCGTGACCGGGAGCGGCAAGACAGAGATTTACCTCCGGCTCGCCGCGCGCGTCCGCGCCGCTGGTCGGCGCGTGGTGATGCTGGTGCCGGAAATTGCGCTGACGCCTGTGGTGGCCGCCGCCTTCCGGCACATGTTTGGCGAGCAGGTGGCGATTCAGCACAGCGCGCTTTCGGACGGCGAACGTCACGATCAATGGCAGCGCATCCGCAACGGCGAGGTCGATATTGTCGTCGGCACACGGTCGGCGGTCTTTACGCCGGTTGAGCATCTCGGCCTCCTCATCGTCGACGAGGAGCACGATGGGTCGTACAAGCAGGACGAGAGCCCGCGCTACAACGGACGCGACGTCGCGATTGTGCGCGCGCAGAAGATGGGCGCGCTCGTCGTGCTCGGGTCGGCCACGCCGTCGATGGAGACCTATCACAACGCCGTGACCGGCAAGTACGAGCACATCGTCCTCGAACGGCGCGTGCTCGATCGGCCGATGGCGTCGGTCACGGTCGTCGACATGCGCGAGCAGTACGCGCTGGACGGTCCGGAGGTCGTTCTCAGCCGTCCGCTGAAGGTGGCGCTTGCCGATCGGTTGCTGAAGCAGGAGCAGGCGGTTGTCTTGCTCAATCGCCGGGGATTTGCGACGTCGGTGTTCTGCCGGCAGTGCGGCAGCAGCGTCGAGTGTCCGAACTGCAGCGTGTCGCTCGTGGTGCACGGCGACGGATCGGCGCGGCGGGCGCGCTGTCATTACTGCAACTACACGTCACGGGTGCCGAGCGCGTGTCCCTCCTGCGCGGCGCCGTACATGGAGCAGGCCGGATTCGGGACCGAGCGCGTGGAGCAGGAAGTGGCGGCGGCGTGTCCGGGCGCGCGGGTCGCGCGGCTCGATCGTGATTCCACGCGCCGGAAAGGCGCCATCGCCGCGATCCTCTCGCGGTTCCGCGATCGCGAGATCGATGTGCTCGTTGGCACGCAGATGATTGCGAAGGGACACGATTTTCCTGGCGTCACGCTCGTCGGCGTCATCTCGGCGGATGTGGGGCTCGGCATGGCGGATTTTCGCGCGTCGGAGCGGACGTTCCAGTTGCTGACGCAGGTGGCTGGACGGGCCGGCCGTGGCGAACGGCCCGGCGAGGCGATCGTCCAGACCATCTACCCCGATCACTACAGCATCCAACTCGCGTGCCGTCAGGATTACCCGTCGTTTTATCGCAAGGAGTTGCTGTTTCGAACAGCGATGCGGTATCCGCCAAACGTGTCGCTTATCAACGTGATCGTGCGCGCCAAAAGTTTTTCGCAGGCGATGGACGAGGCCGGAGCGGTCGTCGAGCAGATGCGTCAGCGTGACGAAGGGCAAAAGCAGATTCGCCTGCTCGGTCCGGCGCCAGCGCCGCTGGGCCGGCTACGCGGCGAATACCGGGTGCAGTTTCTGGTGAAGGGGATTCACCGCACGCGCATGCGCGAGATCCTCGCCGAGTCGCTGGCGGCGCGGCCCGAGCTTGCCCGGCGTGTCGTGGTCGACATCGATCCGCTCAGCGTGCTTTGATCGAGCCGGACCTGCGAGGTAGGTTCACGCGGTTCGGTTGTGCCGTCGTACTCTTGCATCACGTTTGGCGTGAAGCAGAGCACGAGCATGATGAGCGCCACGACCGCGAGGCGTTGCCTCATCGGATCGAGCGGGACCTCTTCGTCGAACGTGCGCGGATGGTGCGGACCGAAGACGAGCAACATGATCACCATGATCGCGCACCAGAGCGCCCAGGTGATGGAGAAGTAAATCAGCCCCACCGCGAGGATGATCCCGGCGATCGTCACGTACGACGACTTTCTGCCCAGCACCGCGTACGAGATGTGGCCGCCGTCCAGCTGCCCGATCGGCAGAAGGTTGATCGAGGTGGCGATGAGTCCAAACCACGCGCCGTAGGCCATCGGGTGCAGATTGAGAAAGAGATCGGATGGCTCGTAGCCCATCACCAGATGCGCGGCGAGCTTGAAGAGGAGCC
>JAISPN010000029.1 GCA_031274845.1 Acidobacteriaceae bacterium | reverse complement strand
GCGGCGGCGCGTCTGGCGCGTCTGGCGCGCGCGGCCGGGTCCGACGAGGAGGCAGTGGACGCGGTGCAGAAGGCGCTGGAGGAGTTGCTCTCGTGAGCATGGATGTCACGCCGCGTGCCGCGCGTCCCGATCGCGAGCAGTTGGCGGAATGGGCCGCTACTCTCGAAGGGAAACCGGTCGAGCAGATTTTGCAGTGGGCGGCGGAGCAGTACGCGCCGCGCATTTCGCTTGCCTGCGGATTCGGCATGGAAGGGTGCGTCCTCATCGACGTGGTGGCGCGTCTGTCGTTGCCGATCGATCTTTTCACGCTCGATACCGGCTTGCTCTTTCCCGAGACCTACGCGCTCTGGTCGCAGCTCGAAGCGAAATACGGCCTCACCATTCGCGCGGTGCGTCCTGAACGGACCGTTGAGCAGCAGGCGGTGGTTGAAGGTCCGGCGTTGTGGACGGTCGATCCCGATCGCTGCTGCGAACTGCGCAAGATGCAGCCGTTGCGTCAGACGCTCGCGCCGGTCGATGCGTGGGTGAGCGCGGTGCGCCGCGACCAGACGCCGGATCGCGCCGATCTGCCCGTTGTCGGATGGGATGGACGCTACGGCCTCGTGAAGGTGAATCCACTCGTCACGTGGACGTCGGAGGATGTGCGCGCGTATCTGAAGACGCGTGATGTGCCGTACAACCCGCTGCACGATCGTGGCTATCCGAGCATCGGTTGCGCGCCGTGTACGACGCCTGTGGCTCCTGGCGAAGATCCGCGTTCGGGGCGCTGGCGCGGACGCGAGAAAAAGGAGTGCGGCCTGCACCTGCGGCCGCGAACGGCATGAGCGGCGCGATCCTCTGGTTTACCGGGATGTCCGGCGGCGGCAAGAGCACGCTGGCCGCAGCGGTCAGCGCGCGGATTCAGGGCATTAGGCCGCTCGAAGTGCTCGACGGCGACGAGATGCGCACGCACCTTTCCAAAGGTCTCAGCTTCACGAAAGAGGACCGCGACATCAACGTCAGGCGCATCGGGTACGTCGCGCGCCTCCTTGCCAGGCACGGCGTCTTCGTCATCACCGCGGCGATTTCTCCCTACGCCGACACGCGCAACGAGATCCGTCAGTTGGCGAGCGCCGAAGGGATTCCGTTCGTCGAAGTGTTCGTCAACGCCACGATCGAATCGCTCGTTGCCCGCGACGTGAAGGGGCTCTACACGCGCGCGCTCGCCGGAGAGATTCCGCACTTCACCGGGATTTCCGATCCGTACGAACCGCCCACCCATCCCGACATCGTGGCCTACACCGACAAGGAATCGGTTGAGGTGAGCGCCCGGCGGATTGTGACGGCGCTTGTCGAACGGAAACTCTTGCCCGAGCAGGTGCTGGCGGCCGAGGGGCGCCTCTGAGCGCCGTGACCACGAGCGCCGCACGCGTGGAGCGCTTCGAGTACGGCGGCGCCGTGCTCGTCGACGAAGTTCTTGGTCGCGCGCCGTCTCGCCATCTTGTCTTGCTGCACGGATGGGGCGTCAACCGTGACGCGCTGCGCGGCATCGCGGTGCTCTTCGAGCACACGCATCAGGTGCACCTCATCGATCTTCCCGGCTTTGGCGACGCGCCGCTGCCTCCCGCTGACTGGGGCACGGTCCACTACGCCGATCTGGTGCAGCAGTTCGTCCTTGATCGTCTCGACGGCACGGTCGTTGTCGTTGGACACTCGTTCGGCGGACGTGTCGCGGTCCGCCTTGGCGCGCGGCGTCTTGCGCCAATCAAGGGGATCGTCCTGATGGGCGTGCCGGGACTGCCGCAGCCATCGACGTCGAAGCGCGCGCTTCGCGCACGCGGGATTCGCGGCTTGCGCAAGGTGCTCGTCGCGTTGAAGCCGCTGCTGGGCAACGGCCCTGTCGAGTGGCACACCCGCACGTACGGGTCGCGCGACTATCTTGCCGCGGGGGAGTTGAAATCGGTTTTCGTGCGCGTGGTCACCGAAGATCTGACGGAGAGCGCGCGCACGATCGCCTGTCCGGTGCTGTTGCTCTACGGCACGGACGATACCGAAACGCCGCCGTGGCTGGCGGTGCGCTACCAAGCGTTGATTGGCAAGCCGGCCACGCTCGTGTTGCTGCCGCACAAGGATCACTATCTCTACACGGGGACGGGCGCGCACCTTGTCGCGCAGAAGATCCGCGATTGGCTGCCGGAGTCTGGCGATGTTTGACATCGTGATCTGGCTGCTGCTGGTCGTTCTGTCCGGAGCCGTCGCCTATCAGCGCGTGCTCGCCTATCTGCGCTATTTCCAGCAGGAAGGCTACGAGCACGTGCGGTTCCTGCGATGGGCGAACGTGCGGTCGTTCACCGATCCGCTGTTCTGGGCGGCGGTGCTCTCGGCATTTCTGTTTTTCGTCGCGCCGTGGACCGCGGTCGCGCTCTTTTTTGTCAGCAGCCTCACGCTGGCGGCGCTGCAACCCGATCCGCGCCGCTCGGGGAAGATTCCCTTGCGTCTGACCGCGCGCGCGACGCGCACGTTTGTCGTGGCGGTCTCGGTCGCTGTCGCGTTCTGGACGGCGCTCGTCTCCGCCTTTGCGCTGACGGCAGGATTTCAGGCGGCGATGACGGCGACGGCGATGATGCTGGCGGCGATGCCGATCGTGGTCGTCGCGGCCAACGCGCTGCTCTTGCCCTACGAGCGTTTCGTGCAGCATCGCTTCGAGCGGGAAGCCGTCGATCGCGTGCGCGACGTGCACCCGATTGTCATCGGCATCACCGGCAGCTACGGCAAGAGCAGCAGCAAGTCGATGCTCGCGCACCTCCTGCAGTTCGACGCGCCGACGCTTGCCGCGACCGGCAGCATCAACACGCTCATGGGGATCACGCGCCATATTCGCGAGGCGCTCGTCCCCGGACACAAATACATGGTCGTCGAGATGGGCGCCTTCTCGACCGGGTCGATCCGTCGCCTCTGTCAGTTGACGCCGCCTTCCGCGGGCCTCATCACCGCGGTGGGCGACATGCACCTGGAGCGTTTCGGCTCGCACGACGCGATCGTCACGGCGAAAGGGGAGTTGGCCGACGCGATTCCCGCTGGCGGCATCCTCGTCGTCAACGCCGACAGCCCCGGCGCGTTGAAGATTGCGCGGCGCTCCACGCACCTCAAGGTGCTGCTGTACGGTGAGCAGTCGACCGAATCACTCGCGACGCGGATTGAAGGCATCACGTTTTCAAAAGAGGGGACACACTTCACGCTGCGTACCGAGACCCGCGCGTATGCGTGCTTTACGCCGCTCTTGGGACGTCCGATCGTGATGAACCTTGCGGGGGCGTTCACGCTTGCCGTGGCGCTTGGCGCGAATCCCGAAGTGGCGGTGGCCGCGCTGCGGACGCTCAAACCGGTGTCGAACCGGCTTGAAGTGGTGGACGATGCGGGGGTGACGTGGATTCGAGATGCCTACAACTCGAATCAGTTCGGGTTTCGCGCGGCGCTCGAAGTGGCGGTGGCCTTGCCAGCCGTGCGCCGTGTTCTGGTGACGCCCGGCGTGATCGAGTTAGGGGCGCAGCAGTTCGACGTCAACCGCGCGCTGTCGCGCGAAGCCTCCGCCGTGTGCGACCAGACGCTCGTGGTCGCTGTGACGAATCGTGAGGCGTATATCGCCGGACATCGTGATGCCGGCCGCGAGCCGCGTCTTGTGCCGGTCGAAAATCGCGCGGCGGCGTTTGCCTGGATCAAGGCGCACGTGCAGCCGGGCGATCTGGTGATTCTCGAAAACGATCTGCCCGATCTCTACGAGCGGACGGCGGGTCTGTTCTGGCGCGAACCGGCGTCACCGAAAGCGAGCCGCGGATGAGCGTCCCTTCACGTAAACCGCGCGTGGCGGTTATGTTCGGCGGACGCTCGCTCGAACACGACGTGTCGGTCGTGAGCGGCCTGCAGATTTTGCACGCGGTCGATCCGGAACGCTTTCAGCCGATGCCGATCTACATCGATCAGGCGCTCCGGTGGTGGACGGGCGACGATCTCTGGCACACCGAGACGTTCAAAAGTGGCGGTCCGGATCGCTCGCGGCTCACCGAAGTGGCGCTGTCGGCAGGCTTCGGCACGTCGACGCTGATGCCGGTTGAAGGCGCGCGCGCCGGGTCGCGCGCGATCCCGGTCGACGTCTTCGTCCCGGTGATGCACGGTACCTTCGGCGAGGATGGCTCGCTGCAGGGGTTGCTCGAACTTGGCGGCTGCGCGTTTGTCGGCTGCGGCGTCACGGCGTCGGCCGTCGGCATGAGCAAGCGCCTGACGAAAATCGTGGCCGCGCAGGCGCTGGTGCCGGTCATCCCGTGGGTGTCGTGCGAGCGCCGCGTGCTCGACCATGGCAGCGCGTGGTTGACGGATCTGCCGGCGGAGGTGGCATCGACGCTCGGCTGGCCGGTGATCGTCAAGCCGTGCAACCTCGGATCGAGCGCGGGCGTCTCCACCGCCCGGACCCCGGACGAACTGCTGACGGGTGTCCTGAAGGTGTTCGAGTACGACGTCGAAGCGATCATCGAGCCGTTCATCGGCAACCGGCTCGAAATCAACGTCGCGGTGGCTGGCCTCGATACGCCGGTGGCGTCGGTGACCGAGATGCCGGTGACCAATCAGGCGTCGCCGCTGTCCTTCAGCGAGAAGTACAAGCGGCAGGGGACGAAGAGCGTCGGCAGCCAGGGCATGGCCGGCGCGTTGCGCGTCCTCGACCCGGACGATCTGCCGGCCGAGATGAAAGCACGCGCGCAGCGCTATGCCGTCACGGTGTTCAAGGCGCTTGGCTGCGAAGGGATCTCGCGCATCGACTTCATCATCGATGCGGATGCCCATCGTCTCTATTTCAACGAGATCAACACGCTCCCCGGTTCGCTGGCGTTTTACCTCTGGTCGGCGGCGCCGCACCACTGGACGATCACCGACCTCCTGACGCGGCTCATCGCGCGCGCGGAGCGGCTCTCCGCGATGAAGCGCGGCCTGCAGCGTCAGCCTCCCGCCGAGCTCCGTCTGCTCTCCTGACGCGCGTCTTGGGCGCGCACATGTTAGGATGAGCCCCCGCACAATGACTGCTGAGCTAGCGCTGACCTTCGTCGTTCCTATGTATAACGCCGCCAGCAGTATTACCGCGCTGGTCCGCGACATCGAACAGCTCGGCGTCGACGGCGGCCACGAGATCGTGCTCGTGAATGACGGCAGCACCGACGCCACGGTGGAGGTCTGCCGCGATCTCCTGCGCACGGCTCGCGTTCCCATCACGCTCGTCGAGCACGCGCGCAATTTCGGCGAGCACAACGCCGTGCTGACCGGCTGGCGTCACGCGCGCGGCCGGCACATCGTGAACCTTGACGATGACGGGCAGAATCCGCCGCGAGAAGCGGTGCGCCTCTGGCAGCATGCGCGACTGACGGGGCTCGATGTCGTCTTTGGACATTACGAGGTGAAGCAGCACTCGGTCTTTCGCAATTTCGGCAGCTGGCTGACGAACAAGGTGACCGACTACGCGCTCGACAAGCCGCACGGCTTTTATCTGTCGAGTTTTCGCTGCGTGAGCGCGTTTGTCGCGCATCAGGTGGAGCAGTACTCGGGACCGTATCCGTACATCGACGGACTGCTGCTGCAGATCACGCAACGCATCGGGTCGATTGTTGTCGCGCACGAGCCGCGCCGATCTGGCGAGAGCGGCTACACGTTCCGGAAGCTGTTCCGGCTCTGGCTGAGCGCCTGGATCAACTTCTCGCTGCTGCCGCTCAGGCTGGCCACCGTGCTCGGTCTGCTCATTGCCGGCGTCGGCGTCTGCGCGTTCGTGGCGGTCTGCGTGTTGTGGCTGATGGACCGTGGGCCGCGGTACGGATTCGGGTGGATGATGTCGGCGTTTGTGGTCTTCTCGGGCACGCAGCTCGTGATGCTTGGGCTCATCGGTGAATATCTCGGGCGCGTCTTCCTCGCCGTCAATCAGACACCGCAATCGGTCGTGCGCCAGATCACGACGAGCCAGACGGTACACGCCGCGGACTCCGCGCCGCGAATCAACGTGGCCGCGCGCGCGTAAGGGGAATTCTAGTACCGGCGCTTCTGCTGGCGGACGATATCGAACTTCGCCGTATCCGCAATCGCCATCACCGCCATCACGCCAGCCTGCACCGGATCGGAGACGACGAGATCCGCGACGTCCGGCACGCTGCCGGCCATGTTCAGCGAGATGACGATGAGCCCTTTGGCGCGCACCTCTTCGACCGCCTTGGAGATGTCGCCGCCCATAATCGAACCGGCCAGCACGAGCAGACGGACACGGGGGAGACGGACGACGGCGCGGACGGCGCTGGCGAGCGATTCCTCGCCGACGAGCGGAATCGTGTCGACCGAGATCCGTTCACCGCGAATGTTGTGACGGTCCGCTTCGGTAATCGCGCCGAGCGCCACCTGTCCCACCTGCGCGCCGCCCCCCATGATGACGATGCGCTTGCCGTAGATTTTTGAAAACGACGGCGTCAGTTGCACATGGCTGACGCCGGGCACCGCTTCAAGCTCCGCGCACAACGGATCGGGATCTTCGTCGAGCGACAACTCCAGATACACCTGCGGCTCGCGATCGGGGTGATGGATGAGATCGATGTAGGTGATGTTCGCGTGGTGCTCGGTGAGGACCTTGGCGATCCCGTAGAGAATCCCCGGCTGGTTGGCGACATCGGCGGCGAGGGCGTAGGCGGCCATGTCAGGAGAATGTACCATGTTCGCCGCCGGGAGTTGGTCTGGCCGCGACTCGATACGGGTATAGACTCCAGACCCTGCACGCTGATATGTCATTGCCAGACGAAGGAGGCACGATGGAACGCAAGAAGGCGTCAGAGTTTCCACAGGAGCTGCTCGATCTGTTCCACGAGTACCAGCACGGCGAGATTCCCCGCCGGACGTTTCTCGATCGTGCCCGGAAGTTTGCCGTCGGCGGTCTGACGGCGATGGCGATCTTTGAAAGCCTCCGGCCGAACTACGCATGGGCCGAGCAGGTGCCGAAGAACGATCCGCGTTTGAAGATCGAGACGGCGACCGTGCCGTCGCCGAACGGAAACGGAACGGTCAAGGGCTACTTCGTGCGTCCCGCCAAGGCGGCGGGCAAACTGCCAGCCGTGCTGGTCGTCCACGAGAATCGTGGTCTGAATCCGTACATCGAAGATGTCGCGCGTCGTTTTGCCGTGGCGAACTTCGTCGCCTTCGCGCCCGACGGGTTGACGTCGGTGGGCGGTTACCCGGGAGACGATGAGAAGGGCGGCGAGCTGTTCCGTCAGGTGGACGGCGCGAAGATGGTGAACGACTTCGAGGCGGCGGCGCGCTGGTTGATGGCGCATCCGGAATCAACCGGCAAGGTGGGCGTTGTCGGGTTCTGCTACGGCGGCGGCGTGGCGAACACGCTGGCCGTGCGGCTTCCGACCCTTGGCGCCGTGGCGCCGTTTTACGGACGTCAACCGTCGGCGGAGGAGACGGCGAGAATAGAGGCGCCGCTGATGCTGCACTACGCGGAAAATGATCCGGGCGTCATCGCCGGCATCCCGGCGTTCGAGGCGGCACTCCAGGCGAACAAGAAGAACTACGTGAAGTACATCTACCCGGGCACGCAGCACGGCTTCCACAACGACACGACGCCGCGCTACGACGAGGCGGCCGCGAAGCTCGCGTGGCAGCGCACGCTCGATTTCTTCAACAAGAACCTGCGGGGATAGTGACGCGCGTGTCTCTCTGGTTGTCATGCGTCTGGCGAGATCGCCGGTGGCTTCGCCGCGCGATGTCGCTGGCGCTCGTTCTCTTTGCCGCGACGGCCGCCCTGCGTGCCGAGAAGCGGATTGCCGGTTTCATCGAGGTGATGCCGACGCCGAAGCTGCAGCAGCTCTTTCCGGCCGGGTCGTCGTTTTTGCCGCGCGGTGAGAAAGATCCGATCTACTTCACCGCGCTGTCAGGCCGTCCAGTAGCGCCGATCGGCTACGCGTTCTGGACGATCGATCTGGTGCCCGGCGAGCTTGGCTATCACGGTCACATTCACATGTTGATTGGGATGGATACGCACGGACGTTTGACCGGCGTCATCGTCGATGTGAACACCGAGCCGTACGGCGACATCTCGATCGAGCGGCCAGAGTTTGCCGCGCAGTTCAAAGGCAAGAGCATTCGCGACGGATTCATCGTCGGCGAGGATCTCGATGCGGTGTCGCGCGCGACGATCAGCGTGCGCGCGGCG
>JAISPN010000314.1 GCA_031274845.1 Acidobacteriaceae bacterium | reverse complement strand
CAGCGTTTGGTCTCAAAGCGCCAAGTCCGTTCACAGTCCACTGACGTTCTTCCCGACGGGGCGCCGAGCGACACTCGGCGTCCCGTTCTCGACTACCTTCACATCTGCGGCAAGCTCGTCTGCACGAGCATTTTTCCTTGTACGTGAGGATCAGGCCGTGGTACTTCTAACGCTGGAGGTGCCATGGCGTTGCGCTCGATGGGCGGTATACACTTCGTGAACATTCCGTCCGATACATCATCTGTACAACTCGGGATGTCTTGCCGCATGCCTGTCTCATCGTTCGGTCGTGTGCATGTGTCTCTCGCGTGGGGACGCCGCGCGGCTGTTGCGATCACGCTGCTGTGCACGGTCGCCTTCTCGCTCGCGTGCGAATTACAGAAGAGTTCCAATCCACTGGCGCCGACCGTGGCCGGTCCTATTCCGGGTGTAAAAATCACCGCGCCGTCTGGCGTGCAGCCAGGCGCGGGGCAAAAAATTTCCACCGACAACCAACCGATCACGCTGTCGATCGGCAATGGCTCGACGAACTGGGTCCGTCCGCTGACCTACACCTTTGAAATTTCGACCGATACCAAGTTCACGTCGACCGTTTTCTCGAAACAAGGGATCACGCCGGGCGACAACGGCACGACCGTTCTCAAGCTGCCGGCCGCGTTACCTTCCGACAAGACGTACTACTGGCGCGCCATTGCCCAGGACGGTGTGAACACCGACGGCGCGATGGCGCCGATGAGTTTCAGCATCTTCACGCCGATCGTGATCAACGAGCCGACGCCCCTCGTGCCGGCGGCAGGCGCGACGGTCACCAGCGTGCAGCCGATATTCACCGTCGCAAACGCGACGCACAGCGGCCCGGTCGGCGCCATCACCTATCAAATCGAAATCGCGACGAACAGCATCTTCTCGAACGTCGTGGCGACGTGGACGGCGGCAGAGCAGCCGGGACAGACGACGCTCTCGCCGAGCACGAATCTGGGCACGAGCACCGTGTACTACTGGCACGTGCGCGCCGCCGATCCCACGACGACAGGGCCCTGGTCGCAAACCCTCTCGTTCACGACGCCAGCGGCGGGGGTGGCCCCGCCGGCGCCGTCACCGTCGCCGGGCGGTCCCGTGCCGGGCGACGCATGGGATCTCCGTGTCGCGATCGTCATGAACTCTCCGAGCGACGTCGCAAGCTGGCCGGCTACGGCCAAGATTACGACGCTGGATCTTGGGAACAACGGCGCGTTCGTCGATTTCACCAAGAAGAGCAGTTGGCCTGACGTGCCGTTCCTCGTGCCGGGCGAGACGCTGGAGTACACGCTGTGGATGGTCGTCAACATCCGAGGGCAGCTCTACACAGCCGGCGGGATTCAGTTCTGGCGTGGACTCGATCGGAACGGCGGCCCGCCGTCACAGTACGGGCAAAACTGGTATTACGACCCGGTACGGTGGGGAGCGATGGCTGGCTATCAACCGGCTAATGGCGAGCAGGTCGGCTTCTTCGTCACGGCTGGCGATGCGCGGAATAACGGCAACTTCGTCATCAAGGAACGCTCAAATGTCGTCGTCGTCCCGTTCCCGACCAATGGCGGGGTCTTCACGTATTAGCGATCCGGCCGCGTGACTCCTCTTGTGGGTGGTGAGGGCTGCCGGTATCTGACGCCGGTGGCCGCCACCTCGGCAGAAATGCCGTGCTGTTTCGCAGCTACGGTATGCTGTTGAACAGTTCTCCTTTGCTCAGCCATCGTCTTTTTCTCGCGGTTTCCGTGCTTGTTTCCCTGGGTGTGGCGGTGGGGTGTGGTGATTCCACCTCTCCAGTGGCTCCGACGCCAGGACCAAAGATCCTCTGCCCGGCGCCGCCACAGCCAACGGTCGCGTCGCAGCCGCAAGGCGCCTCCGTCGCCTTCGGCGCGCCCAGCGCCTCGGGCGGGATTGCTCCGCTCTCCGTGTCGTGTACGCCAGTGAGCGGCAGCACATTTCCCGTGGGATCAACGAAGGTGACCTGTACGGCATCCGACGCCAAGCAGCGGACGGATGCGTGCTCGTTCAACGTGACAGTGCAGCCGCCTACGGTCATTCCGACGATTCAGCTCACGCGGTTTGCGGCGTTTGGCGACAGCATCACCTGGGGCGAGGACGGCGACCCGATTAACCTTTGCGGCTCGAACAACAACAGCACCGCCCCGAGCGGCAGCCTCTTCATCAGTCCCGGTCAGCTCTGGCAACAGGTGCCGCAGCCTTATCCGTCCGCGCTGCAGACGAGCCTTCGCACGCGCTATCTGAATCAGAGTTCGCAAATCGTCGTCGACGATCAGGGGCAACCTGGTGAAGCGCCCAGCGATCCCTCCACGCTGGCACGCTTTCAAAGCGTCGTGGGCGGTCTGTCGAGCCTCGGCCTCCCGTATCAGGCGGTGCTCCTGGCGGAAGGGACGAACGACATCTTCTATGGCGATCCGACGAAGATCCCCGGCGCGATTGCTGGCTTGACCTCGATGCTGAGCTACGCGCGCAGCCGCGGCGTCCGCGCGTATCTTGCCACGGTGCCGCCGATGGTGCCGGGCGGCGCGCGCGCCTGCGGCAATCATCTGGTCGTGCCGCTGAACGATCAGATTCGCCTGCTCGCGGCGCAATCGAGTGTGACGCTGGTTGATATCTACGCTGGGCTCGGCACGTCGTATCAGCAATACATCGGCCCGGACGGCTTGCACCTGAATCAGGCCGGGTATGTGATGGTGGCGAACCTCTACTTCAACGTGCTTACGACGACGCTTGAGTCGACGAGCCTGGTGGCGCCCACCACGTCGCTCGCAGCCCCCACGCCAGCATCACCGCGCTCATCAGCTCGCCCATTACCGTAGCCACGGCCGCGCCGCTTCCGCCGTAGTGCGGGATGAGATAGAGATTCAGCCCGACGTTCACGACGAGGCCGACGAGGCCGGTCTTGAGCAACAGCCTCTCGCGGTCCACCGAGATCGCCACCGCGTGCAGAATCCAGATCGCGAACACAATCGGCAGCCCCGCGCAGAGGATTTGAAACGGTGACGTCGCGTCGAGGTAGCCCGGGCCGAAGAGCGTCGTGAGCAGGAATGCGGCGGCGGTAAATCCCACACCGCCCACGAGTACGCCGAGACCGGTCGAGCCAAGGATGCCTTGCATCGAGAGTTTGCGATGCTCGGCGCGGTTCGAGATGACGAGCGCGGAGAGCCGCGGCGTCAGCACCATCGAAATCGCCATCGGCGCGTACGTCAACCCTTCGTAGATTTTGTACGCGGCGGTGTAGAGCCCCGTTTCCGCGTCCGTCCGCATGACGCCGAGCATCACGCCGTCGACATACGAATAGAGATTGAGGACGACGAGAAAGAACCCGAGTGGTAGCGCGGTCGCGTGCAGGTCGCGCCAGACGTCGCGGTCGTAGCGGAAGCCGATACCGCCAAGGCTCGTCTCTGTGACGAGACCGGCCACCGCCAGCGCGGCGCCACGGGCGACGACAAAGGCGATGACGAGCCCCTTAAGGCCGAGGCTCAGTTCGAGCGCGATGAGGCCAAGGAGGAGGAGCAGCGCGCGGTCGGCGACGACCACGATCGTGTCCCAGCCGAAATGTTCAAGTCCCTGCAGGACGCCGCGAATCGTGAGCATGTAGGAGCGAAAGACGAGCGAGCCGCCAATGAGATAACAGGCCAGCCGCACGTCACGCTCGGGGCGGAGCAGCGTCGCCGTCACGACGAGCGCGATTAACGTCACGGTCGCCCAGACCAGCTTGATCGTCAACGTGTGATGAAGAAGGCTGGTCGCCCGGCTCCGATCGCGCGCAATCGCGCGAATCGTCACCTGGTGCAGCCCAAAATCCATCGTCGTTTCAAAGATGCTGCCGAGGAGCAGGGCGAAGGCGAACTTGCCGAACTCGACGTCGCCAAGGACGCGCCCCGCCACGATCATCAGGATCAGCAGGAGCGCCGCGGTGCCGGACGAGACGGCCGAGTAGAAGAAGTTGCGCAGCATCAGCCGACAGCGTCCTGCCGCCGCGCGAGGACGTAGAAGTTCGTCCGCCAACTGATGGGCAGCGTGTCCGGGTTCACAAGCCGCAGCGCGAGCGCGCCGGGCCATCCGGCGTACCGCGGGACTTTGTTCCGGAAGAAGTCGTTGACGACCGGGATGTCGTACGCGCGCGAGTCAAAGCCATGACGCGTCAGGCGTGCCGTCAGCTCGCCGAGTGTGTGCAGCGAGCAGTGCTCCTCACGAAACTTCGTGAAGCTGCGCCAGCGGATCGTTTCAAAGATCGTGTTGGTCCACTTGTTCGGCGTCTGGATGAGATACGCGCCGCCAGGTTTGAGGACGCGGCGTACTTCGCGAAGGTGCGCGTCGGTGTCGGGAATGTGCTCGAAGACGTCGAAGCTCACGACGACGTCAAAGGTCGCGTCCGCGAACGGCAATGTCACGCCGTCTACTCGGTGAATCGGCAGCGGCCCGTAGAAGGCGAGCGCCTCTTCGATGAACGCCTGCCTGAGCTCGACCCCTTCGGCCTCGATGCCGCGCGCGAGCAGCGCGTGAAGCATGCCGCCGGTGCCCGAGCCGATCTCCAGGACGCGGCAGCCGGGCATCATCGCGCCG
>JAISPN010000275.1 GCA_031274845.1 Acidobacteriaceae bacterium | reverse complement strand
GCCTCTTCTCGCGCCGCACCGGGATCGTCGCGGGTGCTATCGCGGCGCTCTACGCGCCCGCGATTTTCTTCGATGGCCTCATCCAGAAAACGGCGCTCGATGCCATCCTGACCTGTCTGTCGCTGTGGCTCGTCAGCGGTCTCCTGACGAAACCGTCCACGCGCGGCCAATGGTTCGCGTTGGGGATCGTGATGGCGGCGCTCAGCCTCACGCGCGAGAATGCGCTCGCGCTCGTCGCGGTGCTGCTCGTCTGGTGTGTTTGGCGCGCGACGCCACAAGACCGCGTGCGTGACGCGGTTGCCTTCGTCGCCGGCCTCGCGCTGCTCCTCGGTCCGGTCGCTGCGCGCAACTACTTCGTCGCCGGCGGGTTCTATCTCACGACCTCGCAGTTTGGTCCCAACCTGTATCTTGGCAACAACCCGTACACCGACGGCACGGCCGGATCGCTCATTGCCGGACGTGGATCGCCGGAGTACGAACGCCAGGACGCGATCGATCTCGCGGAGCGCGCGGCGGGACGGACGCTCACGCCGGCCGAGGTATCGAGCTACTGGACGCGGCGCACGCTCGACTACATCACCTCGCAGCCGGTCAACTGGGCGCGCTTGATGTTTCGCAAGACCGCGCTGCTCTGGAATCGCGCGGAAGCGTTCGACACCGAGAGCCAGGAGAGCTACGCGGAGTATTCACTCGTCCTGCGTCTGCTGCAACCGGTCACGCACTTCGGCCTCCTCGTGCCGCTCGCCTGCCTTGGCGTGATGGCGACGTGGCGCGACAGATCGCGGCTTGGCATGCTCTACCTGCTCATGCTCGCGTACGCGGCCAGCGTGATTCTTTTCTTCGTCTACGCGCGCTATCGCTATCCGCTCGTGCCGTTTCTCATCATCTTTGCCGCGGCCGCCATCACCCACGCGCCGGCATGGCTGCGCGCGCGCTCACGACGCGACATCGCCGTGGTCGTCGCGACGCTGGCCGCTGTCGCCTTCTTCACGAACTGGCCGCTGCTCGCGACCACGGACAACCGCGCTGTCAGCGAACATAACCTCGCCGCCGCGCTCCAATCCGAAGGGCAGCTCGACGCCGCGATCGCCCACTATCAGCGAGCGATTGCCATCAACCCGTCGTATGCGCCTGCGTTCAGCAACATGGGCGCCGCGTTCATGGCAAAGGGGAACTTCGCCGAAGCGACGCACGCCTACGAACAGGCGCTCGCCATCGATCCGCAGTTCGTGGATGCGCGCTTCAACCTGGGCAACGCGTGGATGCGTCAAGGACGGCCGGATCGCGCGGTCGAGCAGTTCGAGAAAGCCGCCGCGATCACGCCAAGCGCGGAAGATGTGCAGCTCAATCTTGGACTCGCGCTCGTCGATGCCAACCGCGTCAGCGATGCGATCGCGGCGCTGCAAAGAGCCGTCGCGCTCGCGCCGCGCGCGGCGGAACCACGCTATGCGCTCGGACGCGTACTCCTCGAACATGATCGTGCACACGACGCCATCGAGCACCTGCAACAGGCCGCCGACACCACGCACGATCCCGAGATGCTCAACGATCTCGGCATCGCGCTCGCGTCAAGTGGACAGGTCGATCAGGCCATCACGCGCTTCGAGGAGGCGCTCCGCATCAACCCGTCCTATGCCGAAGCGCGGCAGAACCTCAACGCCGCCCGCGCCCAGCAACGCTGATTGAGCAGATCTCTCTTCATTCTTGACGAATAGGCAACCATTGCCTACGATTTAGCAGAATGAACCTCGATGCCGACGATCCAACGCTTCACCAATTGCCGGATCGCGATCTACGCGGACGATCACAGCCCGCCACATTTTCATATTGAAGGACGAGGCTTTCGAGCCGTGATTGACATCAACAGCATGGCAGTGCGAGCGGGCAATACGCGCAAAGCCGCCGAGGCGATGGCGTGGGCGGCCGCGCACAAGCACCTGTTACGAACCGAATGGACCCGACTCAATCGGAGGACGTGAATGGCCACTGATACTCCGAACATGCGCACCGTGCAGGCCAGTGAGGGCTGCGTATTGATCGTGACATGGAGAGGCGGGGCTGAAAGCCCGGTCGATCTCCGCGAACACCTCGCGCGGTATGCCATCTTCGCGTCGCTCAGGAACGATACCGGCGCGTTCCGCAACGTCTCTCTCGGGGAAGGGGGATGGAATGCCCATTGGACCGACGACATGGAAGTATCGTCCGACACGCTGTGGCGATTGGCGCTCGAACAAGGGAGCGCGTGGCTTCGTCGGTGGCGCGACACGCATCAGATGACACAGGCGGAAGCGGCGTCGGCGCTAGGGGTCAGTCCACGAATGTGGCGCTACTACGAAGCGGGACAGCACCTCTTGCCGAAAACGGTTCGCCTGGCGTGCGCTGGCTTCGACGGGCAGACGCAAGCGGCATGACGCACGGACGACCGAAGCCAGTCACACTGCGCCGCTACTCTTCGAATGTGCTCCAGACGCGCATTGGAAGCGGCAGTAGGCCGCGTGCCAGCCATCTGACGCGCGCGTCACGGTGACGGCCTCGATGCGTCGCGCCGCTCGCGGACGACGCGGTATTTGACGAGCGTCCACAGGGCGTGGAATCCGTCGGGGTAGCGGATTTTCTTGCCGTCCTCGACCCGTCGCGGCTGATACGAAATCGGCACCTCGGCGATCGCGATGCCACGGCGACGGATCTTCGCGGTCACCTCGGGACAGAACTCGAAGCGGCGGCACTCCAAGTCGATTGATTTGAGGAGCGGCGCGCGGAACGCTTTATAGGCGGTCGCTTCATCGGTGAGGCGTGCGCCGTAGAGCACGTTGGCGGTAAACGTCAGTAGACGATTGGCCAGCCAGTTCGACCAGCGCATGCCTGACACGCGCGTCTTGAATCGGGTGCCGTAGACGACATCAGCCGTGCCATCGAGAATCGGCTGCAGGATGCGCGGGTATTCTTCGGGGTGGTATTCAAGATCGCCATCCTGCACGAGGATGATGTCGCCGGTCGCGCGCGCGATGCCGATGCGCAGCGCCGATCCTTTGCCCGCGTTGACGGCGGAATGGTGCTGGACGATCGAGGGGTACCGCTCCCCCAGTTCCGTCAGCACCGCGCCGGTGCCGTCCGTCGATCCGTCGTTGACGATGATGAGCTCGCGCGTCATGCCACCCGGCAGCGGCGCCTCGGCGACGCGGCGCACAAGCTCCGCCAGCGTCGGCTTCTCGTTGTAGACCGGGATGACGATGGAAACCTTCACGGGAACATCATCCGCGAAATCGCGGCGCCAGCATGTTGAAAGACGACTGCGCCACAAATAACAAAGGCTGGAGCCATAAGGACTCCAGCCTTTGTACCGTACTCCGCCTTTAGCGATGCGGAGAGGCGGGCGTAACGCTTACCAGCGCACCGCCGTACCGATGCCGATGATCCGCCCTTGGATGATCGAGTTCGGCTTCAAGTACGACCCACCAGCGATGGCATAGCTCGTGGAGCTATACGTGATCACCATGTCGGTGTTCGTGAGGTTGAACGCTTCAAGGTTTGGCGAGAAGGTGACGCCTCGGACTTTGAACGTCTTGCCGATCTTCAGGTCGAGTTGATTCAACCGCTCGTACCGCGCCGACGACGAGGGACGGAGCGCCACGGAAAGCGAGGTTTGCGTCAGCGCCGGTATGACGACCGCGCCAGGGGTGCATGGCGCCGGGCACGCCGGCACCGGGACGTTGGCCGCAAGGAACGCCGCAGTCCCATCTGGATACTTGGTGGTCTTGGTGAGCGTCCACGTCTCCGGCAACGCGCCACCATCGTTGCTCTGGAACGTACCGCTCACGATGAGGCCGTACCACGGCAACGGATAGCTGCCGTTCAAGCGGACGTTCTTGGCGTACGGCACCTTGTCTCCGTTTTCGAGGTTGAACGTGTCGCAGTACTGCAGCGAGTTGGGATTCTGCTGCAACCCCACCGTGCAGTTCCTGGTCCGCGACCGATCCCAGGTCATGCCGCCAAAGAACGTGGCGCCACGACCCGCGCGGAGGCGGAACTCGGCCGAGGAGCTGTCGAAGACGCTCTTGCGGGTCGGATCGACGAACGTGTAGTTATTGATCGCAGGCGCCGCGCCATTTTGGTTGTACACCGTGAGCGGCGTGCCGTTGACTGGGTTGAACACCTGCACCGCCGTGAAGTCGGCTGGCGTCTGGTTCCGGTTGATCGTGTTCGTCAGGTTCCGGTAGATGCCGTAGTAGTACGACCCGGTGACCGACAAGCGCGGGAGCAGTTCGTGCTGCACTTCAATCCCTTGCTCGATCGAGTACTGACGCGGAAACCCACCGTAGGTGCCCGTCGCCGACAACTGCCCGAAGTTCGGCGGCAGATTCGTCATGTCGATTTCGCAGGTCGGATCGTTGACGAAGTCGCATTTGATGGCGTTGCCGTTGGCGTCGAAGGTGGGCGAGCCTTCGGCAATGTTGTCGCCGTTCTTGTCGACCCACGGGAGTCGAGCCGTCGTAATGGTCGGAATTCTGAGCGGGTTGAAGCCCGAGGCGATCGATTGCGTCTCCCCCGCGTTGTAGCGGTTCGCCGAGTACTTGATGGCGGTCTTCGAGTTGCCGAAGAGGTCGTAGATCACCTGGAAGCGTGGCGCCGGATCGGCCCAGTTCGGCACGTCCGTCAGCGCGGGCGCCGTGCGTGCCGGCACGAAGCGGCCGGCCGGCGCGGTCAGCCCTTGCACGCCCGAAATCAACCACTCGTAGCGGATGCCGGCGCTCACCGTCATACGGCGGAGCCTCCAGGTGTCCTGCAGGTAGATCCCCATGTCCTTGCTCAACAACTCGCCCCCCTGGAGCGGCGTGTTGTACACGACCACCGACACCGGATTCGAGTAGACAAGCGGCCCAGTCCCATTCAGATACCCCGTGGTATCGACGTTCGCGTACTCCTGGTAGAGATCCGCGTTCATATCCTGTGAGTGGTAGAAGCTGCCGTAGGTGCCGTTCAGACCAACTTTGATGTTGTGCGACCCGGTGATGTACGACAGCGACGTGCTGTAGCTGTAGCGCTCCGGCCACTGCGCGCCGACCTGAGCGGTCGTCGTCGAGTTCGCGACGGTGCCAGCCCCGTTGGCGAGCGTCCACCCCGCCCCGGCGTACCAGGCTGGCGTGCCGCGATCCTGCGCGATCCCCGGCTGCATCCCCTGGTTGCGCTTCTCGATGTTGAATGCCCAGCCAGCATCAAAGAGGAGGCGGTTGGTAATGGGCGAGGTCATCTTGATGTTCCCCGTCGAGTAGTTCGGCGAGGTCCAGACAACCGAGGACTGTTCAGCCGTTGTCAGCGCCTGCATGTCGTGACCACGGTACTTGCTGACGCGATCGTACTGGCCACTAATCTTGACCTTGCGGCTTAGTTGATACGTCGCGCGTCCCAGGGCATCGCGGATGTAGTTGTAGTCGGTCCCCTTGCTGCCATCCTTGAAGAAGGTGTTGG
>JAISPN010000233.1 GCA_031274845.1 Acidobacteriaceae bacterium | reverse complement strand
CCGATAATGCCAGCGCCAACGATCACAATATCGCGCGAAGGCGCCATAACCGAATCTTACGTTAAGATCCAAACGGCCTGCCTCGGACCGACCAGGGCACCAGGTTTCCTTACTCAACTATGCGCAAGCTTCTCGTCGCCAACCGCTCGGAGATTGCCATCCGATGCTTCAGAGCCGCGACCGAACTCGGTCTCAAAACGGTCGCGATCTACAGCCATGAAGATCGGTTCTCGCTGCACCGGTTCAAGGCCGACGAGGCGTTTCTCATCGGCCCGCCGCAAGGGGGCGAACCGGTCCGCTCGTACCTGAACATCGACGCGATTATTGCCGTCGCTCGGGCGCAGAACGTCGACGCCATCCATCCCGGCTACGGATTCCTGTCCGAGAACGCCGACCTGGCGCGCGCGTGCGACGAAGCGGGCATCCTTTTCGTCGGGCCGACGGCCGAACACCTTGAGATGTTCGGCGACAAGACCGCCGCAAAGAAGCTTGCCGACGCGGCAGGCGTCCCGACAATTCCTGGAACGGCTGACGCCATCGCGGACCCGGCCGTGGTGACGGCGGAAGCGCTGCGCATCGGGTTCCCGCTGATGATCAAGGCGAGCTTCGGCGGCGGCGGGCGCGGCATGCGCGTCGTCCACGACGCCAGCGAGCTGGCGCCGAAACTCGAAGAAGCGCAGCGCGAAGCGGGCGCGGCGTTCGGCCGCGCTGAAGTCTTTCTCGAACGCTACATCCCGCGCGCGAAGCACATCGAAGTGCAGATCCTTGGCGACGGCCAAGGCAGCCTGGTGCACCTCTGGGAACGGGATTGCTCGGTGCAACGGCGTCATCAGAAAGTGGTCGAAGTCGCGCCGAGCATCAACCTGCCGCTCGAACTCCGTCAACAGATCTGCAACGCCGCCGCGACACTCTGCCGCTCGGTGAACTATCGCAGCGCCGGCACCGTCGAGTTCCTGCTCGATGTCGATCGCGGCGAGTTCTACTTCATCGAAGTGAACCCGCGCATTCAGGTCGAACACACCGTTACTGAAATGGTGACCGGCATCGATCTGGTTAGAAGCCAGCTCCTCATCGCCAGCGGCGGACGATTGCACGACGCGCCGGTCCACATTCCGCCACAAGACAAAATCGAAGTGCGCGGCGTCTCGATGCAGTGCCGCGTCACGACCGAAGATCCGGAGCGGAACTTCATCCCGGATTACGGCCGCATCACGACGTATCGCTCCGCGGGCGGCTTCTCCGTGCGTCTCGACGGCGGCAACGGCTTCGGCGGCTCCGTCATCACGCCGTACTTCGACTCGCTGCTCGTCAAGGTGACGACCTGGGGGAGCACGTTGCAGGAAGCGGTGCAACGCGCCGATCGCGCGCTGCGCGAGTTCCGCATCCGCGGCGTCAAGACGAACATCGCGTTCCTGCTGAATCTCATCGGCCACGACACCTTCAAGTCGGGCGAAGCGACGACGACGTTCATCGACACGACGCCGCAACTCTTCCGCTTCAGCGCGCCACGCGACCGCGCGACAAAGGTGTTGCTCTACCTTGGCGACGTCATCGTCAACGGCCGTCCGGACGTCAAAGGATCGTTCGATCCGCACCGCAAGCTGCCGATCCCGAACGCGCCAAACGTGTACACGCTCGACCCGCCACCGCCCGGCACGCGCCAGACACTACAGGCGCTCGGACCGGAACGGTTCGCCGAGTGGATTCAGAACGAGCGGCGGCTGCTCATCACCGACACGACGCTGCGCGACGCGCACCAATCGCTGCTGGCGACGCGCGTCCGCACGTACGACATGCTGGCCGTCGCCGACGCCATCGCGCGGCTGACGCCGTCGCTCTTCAGCCTGGAGATGTGGGGCGGCGCGACATTCGATACGTCGATGCGGTTCCTGCAGGAAGATCCGTGGCAGCGCCTGAGCGAACTGCGTCAGCGTATTCCGAACATCCTGTTCCAGATGCTGCTGCGCGCGAGCAACGCGGTTGGCTACACCACGTATCCCGACAACGTCGTCAAAGCGTTCGTGAAGCGGAGCGCGGAAGCCGGCATCGACGTCTTCCGCATCTTCGACTCGCTCAACTCCACCGACAACATGCGGCTGGCGATGGACGCGGTGCGCACCGACACCACCGCGATCTGCGAAGCGGCGATCTGCTACACCGGCGACATCCTCGATCCGGCGCGGACGAAATATTCGCTCAACTACTACGTGAAGCTGGCGAAGCGTCTCGTCGAGATGGGGACGCACATCCTCGCCATCAAGGACATGGCCGGGTTGTGCAAGCCGTACGCGGCGTTCGCGCTGGTGAAGGCGCTCCGCGAAGAAGTCGGCGTGCCGATTCACTTCCACACGCACGACACGAGCGGCGTGAACGCGGGCAGTATTCTGCGCGCCGCGGACGCTGGCGCCAACATCGTCGACGCCGCCATCGCGTCGATGAGCGGCATGACCAGTCAGCCGTGCCTGAACAGCATCGCCGCCGCGCTGAAGCACACCGATCGCGACACCGGACTCGACCTGCGCGCGCTCGACAACCTGAGCACGTACTGGGCCGCGGTGCGCGAGCTGTACTACCCGTTCGAAGAAGGGCTCAAGGCGCCTGGACCGGATGTGTACCGTCACGAGATGCCGGGCGGTCAGTACACGAACCTGCGGCAGCAGGCGCGCAACCTCGGCCTGGAACATCGCTGGGACGAAGTGTGCGACGCATACGCCGCCGCGAATCAACTCGTTGGCGACATCGTCAAAGTGACGCCGTCGAGCAAGGTCGTCGGCGACCTCGCGCTGTTTCTCGTCACCAATAAACTGTCGGCCGACGATGTGCTGAATGCGCGTATTCCGTTAGCCTTCCCGCGCAGCGTCGTCGAGATGATGCAAGGACTGCTCGGCGCGCCCGACGGGGGGTGGCCGAAACGATTTCAGGACGTCGTGCTGCGCTCGGCTCACGTCGAACCAATCGTCGGCCGTCCAGGCGCGACGATGCCGCCCGCGGATTTTGCCGCCGCCGCCATCGAGATCCAGACGAAAACAAAGAAAGAACCGACCGACGACGACGTGCTGTCGTACCTACTCTACCCGCAGGTCTTTCTCGACTACCAGCAACACTGGCAGCAGTTCGGCGACACATCGACGATTCCGACGGCGCGCTTTTTCTACGGCCTGCAACCCGGCAACGAAACGTCGGTCGAGATCGAGCGCGGCAAGACGCTCTTCATCAAACACCTCACGACCGGCGAGGTGCGCGAAGATGGCACGCGCACGGTGTTCTTCGAGTTGAACGGACAGCCGCGCGCCGTCACCGTCGCGGATCGATCCGTGACGGCCACGCTAAAGCGCCACCCGAAGGCGGACCCACAGAACGCGGATCACATCGCCGCGCCGATGCCGGGCAAAATCTCCTCGGTGGCCGTACGTCGTGGTCAAACCGTCAAGACGGGCGAGCGGTTGCTGTCGATTGAAGCGATGAAGATGGAGACGGCGGTCTACAGCCCGAGAGACGGCCGGGTGGCGGAAGTACACGTGGACGCCGGGATGGTGGTTGAAACACGCGACCTGTTGCTCGTGCTCGAAGACTGACGGCCTCACGCGCAAAGAGTCCTGCGAAAGTGACAGCATCCGGCGACGAAAGGCGACATTTCAACACGTCCCGTGATTTTCCGCCATGTCTGGGAGAATTTTCCTTAGGCATGCCCCTTGCTCTCACGAGCCGCGGTTCTTCTGGAGTCTGACTGCTCATGATTTCAAATCGCCTCATAACCCTCGTGCTCGGATGCGCGTGTGTCGCTGCCGCAGGCACTGGCGGCTACATCGCCACCCGCCACAACGCGACCGACGCCGCGCTCTCGACTGGGGCGCCTGAACCACAGCCACAGATCGCGTCGGTTCAAGAGACGAAGGGCATCACTCCGCCAGCGGCGAACATCGCGCCACTTGCCGAGGACGCTTCGACGAAC
>JAISPN010000205.1 GCA_031274845.1 Acidobacteriaceae bacterium | reverse complement strand
GTCTTCGAGTTGCTTGTAGATCCGTTCGGCCATCAGGTTGCTCGTTTCCCGGTGCCGACCAATTGTGGTCCGCTTGGGGCCGATCTGGAGGCCGGTATGGTGGGCTCGTTCGAAGCGTGTGAACGTCACGCCAGCGGCGCGCGCAGCGCGCTTGATCGTGTCGATGACTTCTTCCGTCCTCACGCATGTAGTCTATTGTAGTTGACTTTAAAGTCAATAGTAGTAGACGGAATTGTAGGGTCAGCCTGAGCATGGCGATACAGTCATCAGTCCTATATGAGCGCGTGCCCGAGTATTTTCGCTCGCAATCGCGAAGCCGCAAGGTTCTTGCGCGTGTGCACGCCGACCCGCATTGCCATTCGGTGACGAGGCGCGGAAGGTTAGCTCAGGTATGGGAGGCGGCTGTCGCTCGCGTGAAGGCGAGGGTGACTGTGGCGCCGCCGGTGGGGGTGCGGTCGAAGGTCAGGACGCCGCCGCAGCCGTCCATGGCTCGGCGCACGATCGCCAGGCCGAGGCCGGAACTGCGTGTGCGCACGCCATCGGCGCGGGCGAAGATCTGACGGCCGCTTTCATCTTCACGGACCGAGATGCCCGGTCCGGTATCCGAGACGGTGAGCGTGCCGGCCGTGCAGTCGCACGTGACGTCGATGGCGCCGCCGGGCGTGGAGTGGCGGTTGGCGTTGTCGACGAGATTGCGGAGCGCGATGGTCACGAGCGCCGCCGACCCGGCGATGCGGGCGCGTTCGTCGCCCGTGCAGTGAAAGGTGAGCGTGCGTCCCGCCGCGCGCAGGAGGGGCATGACGTGCACGATCGTGTCCCGCGCGGTGTCGGCCAGCGCGACGCTGCCCAGTTCCGCCGAGCCGCTTTCAATCGCGCCAAGCTCCAGCATCTGATCGATGACGCCAGACGCGCGGGTGACGGCGGCTTCGATGGCCGTGCGTTCGGTGCCCGCGGGGAGCGTTTCGGCGCGCAGCAGGATGGTACTGAGCGCGGTGCGCAGTTCGTGCGTTACCGTCGCGGTGAAGCGTCGCTCGCGCGCGAGCGCGCGGTCGAGGCGGCCGAGCGTGATGTTGGTGGCGTGGACGAGTGGCAGGATGTCGCGCGGCATCGTCGTCTCGGATAGCCGCAAGGTCGGGCTGGCGGCGTCGATGGCGGCGACTTCCGACGCGACCTGACGAATCGGCCGCATCGCGAGGCGGATGATGATGAGCGTGATGCCTGCCGAGAGCGCCAGCGACAGCGGGACGATGATCGCGAAGCGCTGAAGGAAATACGTGATGATGTCGTCGAGCAGCACGGCTGGATGACGCCGATCTTCGGCGGCAAGAATCCAGATGCCGGACTGGCTGGTGGGGAGCAGATAGAAATCTGAATAGGGGCCGCTGCTGAACTGCGGCTGGTTGTCCTGCGCGACCGGGCGATCGGCGATGTCTTCGATGTGCGGGCCGGCAAGTTGACGCGCTCCCTGCGCATCGACGATGAAGGTGGCGACCGGTCCGAAGCGCGGGTCGTTGTCCGCGCCTTGCACGCTCGCGACGCCGGGGAGACTGCCAAGCGATCGCTGCGCGGCGCTCGCCAGCAGCCGCTCGGTCAGGTTCCGGCCGATCGCGTGAATCGTGCGGTCCACCGCAAACGGCAGCAGCGCCGCGAGCAGCAGCGCGAAGACGATCTGAATCACGGCGATGCGGAGCCACAGCGAGGCGCGGATCACGGCAGTGGCCGTAAGGTGTAGCCGAGTCCGCGTTGCGTCTCGACCGAGACATGCGCGTCAGCGTTCGCGAGCTTCCGGCGCAACCGGTGCACGTAGACTTCGACCGCATTGGAGCCGAGTTCTCCGGTGATGCTGAACAACTGGTCTTCGAGTTGCCGGCGGGTGATGAGCCGCTCGCGCCGGCGGACCATGAGCTCCAGTGTCGCGCGCTCGCGCGGGGTCAGGTTGAGCGGCACGCCGCGCACGGTCGCGATCCGTGTCTCGAAGTCGAAGCGCAGATCGCCGACGGCGACCACGGAGTAGAGGTGCCCGTCACGCCGGCGCATGACGGCGTTCAGTCGCGCGTGCAGCTCCTCGAACAGAAACGGCTTGCCGAGATAATCGTCGGCGCCCAGATTGAGTCCCTTGACGCGCGCGTCCGGCTGCGACTTCGCCGTGAGGATGATGACGGGCGTGGCGTCGTTTCGCCCACGGAGCCAGCGCAGCAGCGTCAGGCCATCGTCGTCAGGCAGGCCAAGGTCGAGGATGACGGCGTCAAAGGTGCGGCCGGTGAGGAGATCGCTGGCGCTCGCCACGGTGGGCGCGACATCGCAGAAGATCTCGGCGCGGGTAAACGCCGCCGCGAGCGCCTCGGTCAGCGCCAGATCGTCCTCGACGAGGAGTATCCGCATCGTTGGTGCGCTTATTTTACCGTTGCGTCGGGAACCTCGTCTGGCGGCGCGCCGTTGGCTTGATAAAGCGCCACGGTGTCCGAGAGCCGCGCCGTCTGCGCTTGCAGCAGTTGCAGCCGCACCTGATGGCGGAGGGTTTGCGCGTTGAGCAGATCGAACGTCCCGATGGCGCCGAGCGCGAGCTGCCGCTCGGCGAACGTCAGCGACTGTTCGGCGGCCTTGTCTCCGCGAGTGGCGGCGGCGAGCGCGTCGGCATCGGTGTGGAGCGCGGTCAGCGCGTCCGAGACGTCCACAAATGCCTGCAATACGACCGAGCGGTATTGCGCTTTCGCGGCATCAAGCGCCGCTTCGGCGGCGTGCTGCTCGTAGGCGAGCGTGCCGGCGTGGAAGATCGGCGCGGTAACGCTGCCAACGAGCGACCAGAACAGATTCCCGTCGGTGAACATCGAGCCGAACCCTTGCGAGGCTCCGCCCACGCCCGCCGTGAGATCGATGGCGGGAAACCGCGCGGCGACCGCGGCGCCGACATCGGCCGCCGCGCCTTTGACCGTCGCTTCGCCCGCGCGGACGTCGGGGCGATTGCGCACGATATCGGCGGGGAGCGACACCGGCAGTTGCGACGGGAGATGGAGACAGCTCATGTCGGGCAGTGGCGGCAGCGTCTCTCCCGGCGGCAGGCCGAGGAGCACGGCCAGCACCACGCGCTGGTGCGCTTCGGCCCGGATCAGATCGGGCACGCCCGCCTCGATGACGGCGAGCGCTGCTTCCTGCGCGACGACATCGCTGGCGCCGGCGGCGCCGAGCCGTTCGCGCTGACGCATGAGCGTCAGCATCTCTTGAGCGGCGGTCATCGCATCTTTCGCGGCGATGATCTGCGCGTCGAGCGACGCGCGGGTAATCGCGGTGTTGGCGACGTTGGCGGCAACCGATTGACGCGCGGCGAGCAGACGGAACTCGTCGGCTTCGGCGGCGGCCAGCGCCGAGCGAGCGCGTGATTTCAGCGCGCCAAAGAGATCCACCGGATAGCTGACCGAGACCTGCGTGGTGTGCAGGGCATAGAGGAACTGGTTGTTATCGGCGAGCGGAGGCGACAGGCTCTCCGGGGCGCGCGCCCCCTGCGGCTGGTACGACGCATCCACCTGCGGGCGGAGCGCGCCGCCGGCCGCGAGCGCAAGCTGATGCGACTGACGTAACGTCGCGTCGGCGATCTTGATGTCTTCGTTCGCGGCCAGCGCGCTCGTGACGAGCGTGTCGAGCGCCGGGCAGGCGAAGGTCGTCCACCAGGCTGTCGGCGTCACGGCGCCGCTCTCGAAGGTCTGTTGTTGTCCGTCCGCCGCGGTTGTCGGCGTCACGGCCGCTCCCATTCCGGGAGTCGCCGGCATCTGCGCATGCGCGTTGAGATCGCGCTGGCCGACCGCGCAGCCGGTGAGCGCCAACGTCAACGTGAGCGTCAGAAGGCCGGGCGCGAGGGCGATGAGCGCGCGAGCAGGGCTCCTCATGCCTGTGGCTCCGGATGATGGTCGACAGTGTGACCATGCGGGCCGCCGTAGGTGCCCTTGTGCGGCGTCTGCGGCAGATAGCGTGAGAAGCGCTCGACGAGCGCGGGGAGCACCAGCAGGATTAGCGCGGGCGCGAGCGTCATGCCGCCAACCACGACCAGTGCCAGCGGCTTTTGCACCTGACTGCCGATGCCGTTCGACAACGCGGCCGGCAGAAGGCCAATGGCGGCGACGAGACAGGTCATCACCACCGGACGCATCGCGTGACGGGTGGTTTGCGTGATTGCCTCGGCGTGGCTCGCGCCTGCGCCAATCGCCTGATTGAACAGCGTGACGACGAGGATGCCGTCCATCACGGCGATGCCAAATAGCGCGACGAATCCGATCGCGGCGGAGATGCTGAACGCCGTGCCGGTGAGCGCCAGCGCCAGGACGCCGCCGACCAGCGCCATCGGGATGGCCGAGAACGCCAGCAGCGTGTCGCGGATCGATCCGAAGTTGGCGTAGAGCAGAATCAGAATCAGCAGCAGGCTGATCGGCACGACGACCTCCAGCCGCGCGACGGCGTTCTTGAGGTTGTCGAGTTCGCCCGCCCACTCGAAGTGATAACCCGACGGCAACGTGACGTGCTCGGCGATCCGCTCCTTGGCTTCAGTGACCGTGCTGCCAAGGTCGCGGCCGCGCACGCTGAACTTGATCGGGATGTAGCGCTCCTGATGTTCGCGATAGAAGAACGACGCGCCGGAGGTGAGCCGCACGGTGGCGAGTTCCGACAGCGGTACTTGCACCAGACTGTTGCCGTCGGGGGAGGTGGCGCCGATGGTGATGCGGCGGATCGCTTCGATGGAATCGCGCTGCTCGGTTTTGAGGCGCACGATGATCGGGAAGTGCCGGTCCGTGCCCGTCTCGTAGAGATCGGCCGGCGACTGACCGCCGATGGCCGTGGCGACCGTCTGGTTGATGTCGTCGGGCGTCAGGTTGTAACGCGCGGCCTTCGCGCGATCGACATCGATCTTGACCGTCGGTTGGCCGAGCGACTGGAACACGCCGAGGTCGGCCACGCCTTGCACCTTGGCCATCTCGTCACGAATCTGCCCCGCGAGCTTTTCAAGCGTGGCGAGATCGGGTCCGTACAACTTGATCGAGTTGGCCCCCTTCACGCCTGACGCCGCCTCTTCGACGTTGTCCTCGATGTACTGTGAGAACGAAAAGTCGACGCCGGGAAATCGGTCAGACAATTTTTGCGAGAGGTCGGCGGTCAAGGTTTCCTTGGTGACGCCTTTGGGCCACTGGTCGAACGGTTTTAGCGGCACAAAGAACTCGGCATTAAAGAATCCGGTCGCATCGGTCCCATCGTCGGGGCGTCCGTGCGTGGAGACGACCGCGTCCATCTCGGGATAGGACGCGAGGATGCGGCGCACTTCGTTCACCACCGGCTGTCCCGCCGTGAGGTTGATCGACGGGG
>JAISPN010000199.1 GCA_031274845.1 Acidobacteriaceae bacterium | reverse complement strand
TGAGGTTGTCCAGAGTCCAGGCCCCATGAGCTGAACCTCGTCGATGAGCCACTGACAGTCGTTATTGAGGAGACCGAAGTGAACCGGCCACTCAAAGCGACTCATGGCGTAGCCGCGGTTGAGCGCGCGGGATAACAACTGATCCTGTGTGCCGACGAGAACCCATGGTTTATCGGGCTGGCTAGCCCAGTCGTTATCGATAGAACCACCCATGAGTTGGTGGACGCTGACGTCGATTTCCGGCTTCCATGCCTTGAGCGCGTCGAAGTAGGTCTTCAAGCGCTGAAAAGTCTGCGTCACAAGACTCCGCGTCGGCAGGCAGAACGCGAGGTGTAACGGTTCGGGTTGGTTGTCGGCAAGCCGGCGCCATGCCCATGCCAGCGCAACTTCTGTTTTTCCGAGGCCTGCTGGAACGGGAAGCACGTCGGGCAGGTTGTCGAGGGCAATCTGGATCTGCCAGTCGTATGGGATGAATCCACCCGTTGCGGCCTTGAAGAAGTCCGTAAACGATTCCTTGCGTGAGCTACTTGCCATGGCGACATCCGTTCCACTCTGCGTGGTGTAGTGACGCTGTTTTGTTGATGGGCGACATCGCTAGATATTTAGGTTTCGGTAGCTTTCAATATTGTTTCGATCGTATGGCACCCATGGTTTGAATTCGGCGCAGCCTGTTCAAGGTGTTCGAAAACCTGTTCGGAATATTCGAACGAGCCATTCGGTAATTGCTTGCAAACTTAATATCGGTCGAGAAGTGCCAGAACTTGAGGCCCACATGATGGTGAGTTCGCTAGTCGCTTTCGTCATGTTTACTATGGGGTGGCGGCACGTAGACGATTTTCTACCATAGGTGTGACAGGGCAGGTCACACCGGTTTAGTGTCTGCTGGAAAAATGACAGTTTCGTTCCGCGCCGCCGCGGCTCGTCACGCGGGAGGCGGAACGCGGCTCTCGTTGTCCCTTGGCGTGGGCTTGTGGCGGTGCGGTTGGGTGGTTGTGGATGTCTGACGTGATTTGTTTACGTCAACGATGCTTGACAGTTCGCTATGGTCGCATTAGTCTCGGCTCTCGATATCGGTTCTGGTAATCGAAATTCGATATAGATCCAGTTGAGTATGCAGCATTCGAATCGTGGGCGTGGGCGGGCCTTTTGGTCATTCTCTCCATCGCGTGTGCGCCGGTGGTTGACGGTTGTGTGCCGCGGCGTTGTAGTGTGTGTCGGCTGTGTCGCTTCGCCGGGCATCGTGTTGGCGCAGGCGCCGACGCCTGCGGTTGAGCAGGCGTTTACGCTCGATCAGGCGTTGCAGTTTGCGCTCGATCACTATCCTTCCGTTCGGGCGGCGTTGGAGCAGGTGACGGCCTCGTCGGCGAACGTGAGCGTCGCGCAGGCGGCGTATCTGCCGCGTCTTGATTCGCTGTGGCAGACCAATCGCGCGACGGCGAACAACATCTTCGGTCAGTTGCTGCCGCAATCGGTGATTCCCGCGCTATCGGGGCCGGTGCTTCCGTCTGCATCGGGCGACAGTGTGTGGGGGAGCGCCGCGGGCGCGCTGTTTTCGTGGGAGCCTGTCGATCTCGGTCTGCGTGCGTCGGTCGTGAAGGAAGCGCAAGCGGATGTCACTCGTGCCAGAGCGGCTGAAGGGTTGACGCGGCTTGGCGTGCAAAGTGTGGTCGGAAGCGTGTTCCTCGATGTCGTGAGCGCTCAGCGCGCCTTGGCGGCGACGGACGCTGACGTGCAACGGCGGGACGTGCTCGCGCGCGCGGTACACACGCTGGTTGACAATCAGCTTCGTCCCGGCGCGGACGCTTCGCGCGCCGATGCGGAACTGGCCGCCGCGCGGACGCGCTCGATTCAGGCGCATCAGCGGTTGATCGTCGCGCAAGCGACACTTGGTCAGGTGCTTGGTCTTGCGGATGGTCTCGTGACGGTTGACGCCACACGGTTACTCGACCGCGCGCCAGAGGAAACTAATTTTCAAGCGACGAGAGTAACCGAGCACCCTTTGGCGCAAGTGGGGCAGGCGGCGGTCGATCTCGCGCACGCGCACGAAGAGGTGCTGACGAACACCGATCGGCCGCGGCTCTATGTGCAGTCGAGTCTCTTTGCGCGAGGCAGCGGCGCCAACCCCACGGGGCCGTTTGAGGGCGGCGCGAGTGGTCTCGGCCTTGACCGGGTGAACTGGGCAGCCGGTGTGCAGGTGGTGTTCCCGAATCTCTTTGACGTGACGAGTCTGCGCGCGCGCCGCGCGGCGTCGGAAGCGCAGACTCGCGAGGAGTCCGCGCGGTACGACGAATCGGTGTTGACGATTACCAGAGAGCGGCGCGTGGCGGACGCGATGGTGGATGCCGCTCGCGCGATTGCGAAGAACATGCCTGTGCAACTTGACTCGGCCCGGCAGAGCGAGACGCAAGCGCGCGCTCGTTACGAGGCTGGGCTCGCGAGCATCGTCGAAGTGGCAGACAGCCAAAGCTTGCTCGCGAACGCTGAGTATCAGGATGCGGTGGCGCGCGTCGAGGTCTGGCGCGCGCTTCTGGCGCACGCCGTGGCGCAGGGGACTCTCGCGCCGTTCGTGCAGATGCTCGGCGCGTCAGGAGTGCGGTAACGCCATGTGGTTGATTCGTTCCGCGCTTCGCCGTCCCATCACGGTCATCGTCGTGGTCGTCGCCATTGCGATGACGGCCGGGTTTGCCGCCACGCGCATGCGGGCGGACATCTTTCCCGATCTCGATCTTCCCGTCATCTACGTCGCGCAACCGTACGGAGGGATGAGCCCCGCGCAGATGGAGGGGTACATCACCTACTACTACGAGTACCACTTCCTCTACATCAATGGCATCGAGAGCGTGGAATCGAAGTCGATTCAAAACACGTCGCTGCTGAAGCTCACGTTCCATCCCGGCACCGACATGTCGGAGGCGTTGTCGCAGACGATTGGGTACGTCAATCGCGCGCGCGCGTTCATGCCGCCGGGCACGGTCGGTCCGTTCATCATGCGCTTTGATGCCGGGACGGTGCCGGTCGGCTATCTGGTGTTCCGCAGCGATACGCGCAGTCTTGGCGAGATTCAGGATCTGGCGCTGAACCGCGTGCGTCCGCAGTTTGCCACCTTGCCGGGGTTGACGTCTCCGCCGCCGTTTGGCGGAAGTCAGCGCACGATCGTGATTCGCGTCGATCCCGATCGCTTGCGCGCCTACGGGATGGCGCCAGACGAAGTGATTCGCGCGGTGACGGCGGGAAACGTGATCATGCCGTCGGGCAGCGTGAACATCGGCGACGAAACGCGGATCGCGCCGATGAACTCGGTCGTCGGCACGATTGACGATCTGCTGGCGTTGCCGATTCGCACCGGCGCCGGGCCACCCGTGTCGATCCGCGATGTGGGGTCGGTCAGCGACAGCACCGATATTCCCACCGCGTACGCGCTCGTGAACGGACGCCGTGCCGTCTACATTCCGGTGACGAAACGTCCGAACGCGTCGACGTTGACCGTGGTCAACGAGGTGAAAGCCAACCTGGGACGATTTCAGGCGCTCGTGCCCGACGACATCGCCGTCTCCTATGAACTCGATCAGTCGACGAATGTGTCGGCGGCGCTCGTCTCCGTGCTGCGCGAAGCGTTGCTCGGCGCGCTGCTGACCGGCTTGATGGTGCTCGTCTTTCTCCGCGACTGGCGCAGTTCGGCGATTGTCGTCATCACGATCCCGTTCGCGTTGTTGACGGCGGTCATCGCGCTGTGGGGCGCGGGGCAGACGATCAATATCATGACGCTTGGCGGTCTGGCGCTGGCCGTCGGCGTGCTCGTCGACGAAGCGACCGTGGCGATTGAAAACATCCACACGCATCTGGCGGCTGGCAAGCCGGTCGCGCGAGCGGTGCTCGATGCGTCGGGAGAAGTGGTCGTGCCGCGGCTGCTGGCGATGCTGTCGGTGGTTGCGGTCTTCGTGCCGTCATTCTTTATGACCGGCGTGTCGCGATCGCTGTTCATCCCGCTGTCGCTCGCCGTCGGATTCTCGATGGTCGCGTCGTTTCTGCTCTCAAGCTCGTTGGTGCCGGTGCTGTCGGTCTGGTGGCTGCGCGGACGTCACGCCGAGGCGGACGCTGACGCGCATCGAGAGGATTGGGTCGATCGGTTGAAGCACCGGCTCGGTTCGTTGTTGCACCGGCTCGCGTCGGTGCGAGGGCTTCTCGTCGCAGGGTACGTGATCGTCACCGTTGGCGGCGTCGTTGCGGTCGGACTCACCTTGGGACGCGAGATCTTTCCGCCGACAGGCGTCAAGGCGTTTCAGCTCCGCTTTCGCGCGCCGGCCGGCACGAAGTTCGAGTCGACGGAACGGTTGGCGCGCGACGTGCTCGATGTGATTCAAGACACGGCGGGGCAGGATGCGGTCGATATCACCCTGGGCTACGTCGGTGTGCAGCCCTCGTCGTATCCCATCAACACCATCTTCTTGTGGACGGGCGGATCGCACGAAGGCGTGTTGCAGGTCGCGCTGCGGCGGAACGCCGCGCTCGATCTGCCGCAACTGCAGGAGCGATTGCGCGAGGCGTTCCACGCGAAGTTTCCCGACACGCAGTTCTCGTTCGAGCCTGGGGATATCGTCAGCCGCATCATGAACTTCGGATCGCCGACGCCGATTGAAGTGGCGGTCATGGGACCAGACTTCGCGGCGACGCGGACGTTTGCGGCGAAGCTAAGAGACGAGTTGTCGCGCGTCGCGTCGTTACGTGATTTGCAGTACGGACAAGCGCTCGACTACCCGGCGATTCAAGTGAACGTCGATCGTCAGATGGCGGGGCAACTCGGCGTCACGGTCGATCAGGTGGGACGGTCGTATGCCGCGGCCACCGCGTCGAGCCGTTTCGTCGCGCCGAACTACTGGGCCGATCCGCGAACCGGGATTGCGTTTCAGGTGCAGGTGCAGGTGCCGCAACCCAGAATGACGACGATCGACGATTTGCGGAGCGTGCCGGTGACGGCGGGGAGTGGCGCGGCGAAGCCGCTGCTTGGCGATCTCGCGCGCATCGACAACGCCACGATCGTCGGCGAGTACGACCGGATCAACGGTCAGCGCATGGTGACGCTGACGGCCAATGTCTCCGGCGAAGATCTCGGGCGGGCGATGTCGCAGGTCAATGCGGCGATTGCGCGAGCGGGCGAACTTCCGCGTGGCGCGAGCGTTGCGATTCGCGGGCAAGCCGCCGCCATGCAGGAGACGCTCACAAACGTCACGGTTGGATTGATTGTCGCGGTCGTCGTCATCTTTCTGCTGCTGGCGGCCAACTTTCAATCCATTCGTCTGGCGCTGGTCATTGTTTCCACGGTGCCGGCGGTGCTGCTTGGCGTCGTGCTCATGCTCTGGCTGACCAGGACGACGCTGAATGTGCAGTCGTTGATGGGCGCCATCATGGCCCTTGGCGTCGCGGTGGCGAATGCGATTTTGCTGGTGACCTTTGCCGAGCAGACACGTCGCGGCGGCACGTCGCCGGACGAGGCGTCCGTGCACGCGGCGCGCGCGCGCATGCGTCCGGTGCTGATGACGACCGCCGCGATGATTGCGGGCATGGTGCCGATGGCGCTGGCCTTTGGCGAAGGCGCCGAAGCGACCGCGCCGCTGGGACGCGCGGTGATTGGCGGTTTGTGCGCGGCCACGATCGCGACGCTGATGGTGTTGCCGTCGGTCTATGCGCTGCTCCAGCGATCCGCGCGGATGATGTCCGCCTCGCTCGATCCGGATGACCCGGACAGCACAGTACGTTCACAACGTGGGTGAGTGATGACACGCGAGAGAGCGACCATTCAGAGCGGCACGGCAAGCGCCGCAATCATGGTGACGGCACTAACGATCGCCGCCTGCGGCAGCGGTCCACAGCCGGGCGCGCCAGCACCGCCTGCGTCAACCGCCGCGCCAGCCGCGCCTGCCGGACCTCGCGCCGTCGACGTCGTGCGCGTCGTCGAACAGCCGCTCGATGTGCCGCTGTCGCTGCCGGGCGAGCTGACCGCGTTTCAGAGCGTGGCGATCTTTCCTCGCGTGACCGGATTCGTGAAGTCGATTGACGTCGACCGTGGATCGGTCGTCCACGCGGGTGAGGTCGTGGCGGTGCTCGAGGCGCCGGAGTTGGCCGCGCAGCGGCTCGAAGCGCAGTCGACACTGCAAGGGCTCGACGCGCAACTCGCGGCCGCGCGCGCCAAGGCGGACGCGGACACGAGCACCTTCGATCGATTGAAGAGCGCGGCCGCTACACCGGGCGTGGTCGCAGGCATCGACGTCGTTGTGGCCGGGAAGGCGGCGGACGCCAGCCGGAATCAGGTGACTGCGGCCGAGCAGCGTGTCGACGCGGCAAAGCAGGCGCTCCGCGCGGTCAGCGACATGGAGAGCTACCTTCGAGTCACCGCGCCGTTTGATGGTGTCGTGACGGAACGGAACGTCCATCCGGGGGCGCTGGTCGGTCCGTCGAGTGGCGCGGGCGCGCCGGCGCCGATGCTGCGCATCGTGGAGAACCGCCGTTTGCGCGTCGTGGTGCCTGTGCCGGAGGCGTATACGAGCGAGCTCAAGACGGGAACCGACATCGCGTTCACGGTCGCGGCCTATCCGGGCGAGACCTTCACCGGCAAGATCGCCAGAGTCGCGCACGCCGTCGACGTCAACACGCGCACCATGCCTGTGGAGCTTGACGTCGCGAATCGCGATGGACGGCTTGCGTCCGGGACGTTTTGTCAGGTGCGATGGCCGGTCCATCGGCCGGGACTGTCGCTGTTCGTGCCGAGCGCCAGCGTGGCCTCAACCACCGATCGCACGTTCGTCATCCGCGTCCGCGACGGGAAAGCGGAATGGGTTGACATCAGAACAGGGCTGACCTCCGGTCCGCTGGTGGAAGTATTTGGCGATCTTCACGCCGGTGACGTGATTGCCGCGCGCGGGACGGACGAACTGCGGTCTGGCATGGAGATTCAACCTCGTGAAGGGAAGCCCGGTGCCTAGCGCGCGGAAAGAAGGCAGGCCCGAACGCGATCCTGTCATTCGAGAGTTCCTGTTGGCGTTTTGGAAGATTCACATCCTCCATCACGCCGAGGAGCAGGGCGTCTACGGCCATTGGATGCTCGAGGAACTCCATCACCACGGGTATCGTTTGAGTCCGGGCACGCTCTATCCGCTTCTGGGGCGCATGGTGCGTCACGGGTGGTTGCGCGCGGCGAAAACGGAGAACGTGCGCGACGCGCGCGTGTACCGCATCACGCCGGCAGGATCGAATGTGCTGAAGCGTCTTCGTGCCTCCCTGCGGGAACTACAGGGAGAAGTGGGTGGCGTTCGAACCGCGCCATCGAAAAAATCACGGCCGGCGCGCCGCAGCTAAACAACAGACACGGTCATATCGAGCACGGTCATGGACCGATCGGTGGCCGATCGATCCATGACCGTCACTGTGTGACGCTGTTAGCGTCCGATCTCCAGAAGCACGAACGATCCGGGCACCATCGGCGCGCGGCCGCCACCGGCTGGCGCGGCGCCGAACTGCGCGGCGGCGACAAACAGGCGGTGACGCGTGGC
>JAISPN010000178.1 GCA_031274845.1 Acidobacteriaceae bacterium | reverse complement strand
GCGGGCGTACGCGGCGGTGAACTCGACGCCGTACAGCAGAATCACCGCCTGCGTGTAGACCCACACCAGAAAAACAACGACGGCGGCGATTGAGCCGTTGATGCGCATGAACACCGTCATGTCGCGCATGTACAGCGAAAACGCCATCAGCGCCGCCTTCCACAGCAACCCGGTCAGAAACGCGCCGATCCAGACGTCGCGAAAACGGACCTTGGCGTTGGGCACGAAGTAGTAGATGAGCCCAACGACGAGGATGAACAGCAGCGTCGTCGCATTGCGCATCGCGAGGCTGCGCAAAAGCAGCAACGACGGAAATCGCTCAATGACCTGACCGAACCACCCTGCGCCAACAACCCCGCCCGCGCTGACGAGCAGGAGCGCCGCCAGCAGCAGCGCGCCCGCGACGAGCAACATGCCGAACGAGAAGAGCTTGTGCGTCAAAAAGTTTCGTGTCTGCTCGACGCCCCACGCGTGATTGACGGCCGTGCTGATGGCGCCAAAAAATCCGAGCGCGCCCCAGAGGAGACCAATCGTTCCAGCCACGCTCAGCGAAATCGAGTTCGCGCGAAACGCATCGAGTTGCGCGGTGATGAACTCGAACTGCGCCGGGAAATATTGCAGCACGAAGGCGAGGACGACATTGCGATCGGACGCGTCCGAGGTGACGCGCCCGAGGAGCACGAGCGCCAGCATCAACAACGGAAAGAGCGAGAGCAACGAGTAGTAGCTGATCGACGCGGCGTAGGTCAGATCGTCGCTGCTCACAAAGCCGACGAGGCCGCGCCATAACGCCAACGTGGTCAGCCGCGACACCTCACGAATCGTCTGGACCGCCGCGGAGAGCCGCGTCACGGCCTCGCCTCGCGGACTCACGCGCGGCGTCCGGCCGCGTCAGCGCGCGACGACTTCCGGCTCTCATCGCGGATGTTGTGCTTCTTCATCTTGCTGTAGAGCGTCGGGCGATAGAGCCCGAGCAGTTGGGCCGCCTCCTGTTTATTCCAATGGGTGCGCTGCAAGGTCTGCAGAATCGCCATCCTCTCGATCTCGGCCAGCGTGCACTGCGCCGGGATCGCCGCGTCGTGACCGCCTGACGCCTCTCCGCGGATCGCGTCTGGCAGATCGTCGCTCACGATCTCGTTCCCCTTCGCGACCAGCACCGACCGCTCGATCACGTTTTCAAGCTCGCGCACGTTGCCCGGCCAGCGATTACGCATGAGCAGCTGATACACCTCTGGCGCAATCAGCGTGACGGGCCGCTGATACCGGCCGCGGAACTTGTCGAGGAACGCGTTGCACAGGAGCGGAATATCCTCGCTGCGCTCTCGCAACGGCGGCACGTGGAGCTGGATGGTGTTGATGCGAAAGTAGAGATCCTCACGGAGCCGCCCCTCGCGGAGCGCGGCATCGAGATCGACGTTGGTCGCGCAGATGAGACGGAAGTCGACGTGGATGACGCGGTCGCTGCCAATCGGCCGGTACGCGCGCTCCTGCAGCACGCGCAGCAGCTTCGTCTGCAGATACGGCGGCATCTCGCCGATCTCGTCAAGGAGCAGCGAGCCCCCTTCGGCCATCTCGAACAGCCCTTCTTTGTCGGCCGCCGCGCCGGTGAACGCGCCTTTCTTGTAGCCGAAGAGCTCCGATTCGATGAGATCCTTTGGAATCGCCGCGCAGTTGATCTTGATGAACGGTCCCTGCGCGCGCGCGCTGTGGTAGTGAATGGCGTTGGCGAAGAGCTCCTTGCCCGTGCCGTTCTCACCTTGAATCAGGATGTTCGCCTCGCTAGCGGCAACGCTCTCTACCAGATCGAACAGCTCCTGCATGCGCTTGCTCTTGCCGATGATGTTCTGGAACTGGTAGCGGTCCTGCAGCTTCTGCTTCAACTGCTCGTTCTCGTCGGTGAGCGACTTCTGCTTGATTGCCTTTTCAAGCTTGTCGAGCAGCAGGTCGGCATCAACCGGTTTTTCGAGAAAGTCGAACGCGCCCGCTTTCACCGCGGCGACGGATCTCGGGATGTTCCCCTGTCCGGTGATGACGATGACTTCCGTGTCGTCCTCGACGCGCTTCACGTTCCGCACGAGCTCGATGCCGTCGATATCCGGCAGCATCATGTCCGTAACGATGGCATCGGGATGCCAGGTCCGGAAAAGCTCTTCGCCGCGCGCGCCCGTGAGCGCCGTCCGCACGTCGTACCCGGCGTGCTCCAACAGCACGCGCAGCCACTCGATTAACTGTGGCTCATCGTCGATCGCCAACACGCGCTTTTTTCGCTTCACCGTGATCGCTCCTGCGCCTGACTTACCGTCACGCATTGTGCGTATACAGAGTACGCGAGGACGTCACCATCTGGTGATGAGATGACGTTACGGAAAAAGTGACGGCTGGATGCGTCGCTTCGTCGCCTGCTCGAACGCATAAGCCAGCGCGACAAGTCGCGGCTCGCTGCATGCCGCGCCTGTGAAGGAGACGCCAAAGGGCGACGGCTTCGGGTTGAACCCCGCCGGGAACGCCGCGCCAGCCGATGCGTCCACGGGCACGAAGCCAAACGGGACGATGACCGTGGGATAGCCGGGACGCGCGGCGAGATCCGCGCCGTCGCCGCCGGGAAAGAGCAACGCATCCAGACGCTCGGCCTTCATCACTTCGTCGATGCCATGTTCGGCCGAGAGGTGCAGATCGCGGGCGCGATCGCGCTCGTAGCGCGCGCGGTCAGCCGTGAGATCCATCTCGTCCGAGATGTCGAGGTTCGACTGCCCGTACTTCAACGTCCCTGCCGATTGGTGTTCGATGTTCCAGGCGCGAAGCTCCGAGAGCGTCTTCACGGGCGGTGTCGTTCCCAATGAGGCGAGCCAGCGGTTGAAGTCGCGCTTCATCCCGTACTTCAAGACAATCGAACAGTCCTCGTCCTGTCCTTTGCCTTCATCCGCCCCCGAGCAAGGATTCCAGCGCTCAATGTTCTCTTCAGGGCGCGGATCGATCACGCTTGGAATGTTGGCGGGATCAACGACGATGGCGCCCTGCTGACGAAGCACGTCGATCACCTCAGCCCTCATGCTGGCGAGGGCTGGCGACAGACCGCCACGAAGCGCCGGCGACCCAGGAATGACCGCGCGGTCGTAGTAGAAGGCTCGTGGAATGCCGATGCGCGCGCCACGGAGCGCGTCGGCGCGCAGGAACGGCGTGTAGTCATGGCCAGCGGGACGTGGACAGGCGTGTGTCGCCGCATCGCGCGGATCGGGCGACGCGCCTTCCAGCACGCCAAGCATCACCGCCGCATCGGTCACCGACCGCGCCATCGGCCCCGGCGTGTCTTGATCGGCGGTAATCGGAATCACGCCGTACCGGCTGATCCGCCCGACCGTTGGCTTGATGCCCACCAGCATGTTCTGATTCGACGGACTGAGAATCGATCCCGACGTCTCGGTGCCGACGTTGGCCGCCCAAAAGCTCACGGCCGTGCCGCCGCCAGCGCTCGAACCACCGGTCGCCAGCACGGGACGGCCATCGAATCGGCTGGCGCGCGGATCGCGACGTGGATCGTAGGGATTGAAGCCAAACCCGCCAAGCGAGTTGTAGTTGGTCGGCATCGGCGTCGGCGCGCCGGCAACCCAGTTGGCGAGTTCGGTCATGCCGGTTTTCGCGATCACGATCGCGCCGGCCGCGCGAAGATTCACCACGAGCGTCGCTTCGTACGGCGGCGTGTACCCCGCAAAGGCGAGCGCGCCGCCGGTCGTCGGCATGTTCACCGTCTGGACGTTGTCTTTGACCGCGACGGGAATGCCGTGGAGCGGCCCACGCACATGCCCCGCGGCGCGCTCGCGATCGAGTGCCGCCGCGTCGTCGAGCGCCTGTCGATTCACGAACAACGTGGCGTGGAGCTGATCGTCGTAGAGGCCGATGCGCGTCAGCGATTCGGTGACGAGCGCAACCGAGGTCACTCGCTTCTCCAGAAGCGCGCGCTGCATCTCAGGAATCGACGCCTCGACGACCGTCAACGGCCGCCGCTGCGCGACAAGCGCCGGCGTCACCAGCCACGCCGCGACCACACTCGTTAGCAGAAATACGCGCATCGATTCCCGTGCCTGTCCCGGTGACGTTCGTTGCTCTCGATCGGCAGGAGCATCAGCAGTCCCCATCTCCGCGGTGAAAAGTGTGTCATAGATGCGCACAGGCGCGGCGATCGTCAGCGTTACTGGTCATCCCCTTCACGCGCAACGTTCAGGTCTCGTCGACCGAGGATGGGCGAACGGTCATCCGCGAGCAGCGTCAGGACAACACGCTGGTCGTCGCGCCGACAGAGGTCGCCATCGATACGCACCTCAATCCGGAACTGCGCACGGTCTCGATCTACCAGGCGGTGGTCTATGCCGCCGATATCCACATGCAGGGGAGCTTCGCGCTCCCCGATTTCAGCAAGCTCGATATCGACCCCACATGGCTCCATCTCGATCGCACGCAGATCTCGATGAGCCTCAGTAGCGCCAAAGGACTGGCCGGTTCGCAACCCGCCCTCACAATCAATGGACGGCCGCTGGCGTTAATGCCCGGCTCGGGCGTGGCGCGGAATGCGGGCAACGGCTTCAGTGGCCGTCTCGACGAGGCGCCTTCGCCGGGGAGAGCGATCCCATTCGATCTCCGCTTCGAGCTACGCGGGCACGATGCGATCACGCTGGCGCCATCGGCGCAGGAGACACGCTGGCACGTCTCATCCTCTTGGCCCAGTCCAGGATTTAGCGGCAGCTTCCTGCCGGTGTCCCGCAGCGTCACGCCGCAGGGATTTGACGCCGAATGGGTGATTGGCAATCTGGCGCTCAACCGCCCGATCGTCTCGATCGGCGAACGTAACCCGGACTACGAGAACCAGGTGAATGTCACGCTCGTCAACAGCGTAGATCTCTACAGCGAGGTCAATCGCGCCGTCAAATACGGCTTCCTCTTCATCGGCTTCACGTTTGTCGCGCTGTTGATGTTCGACATCCTGCTGGGCGTCAACGTGCCGGGGCCGGCCTACATGCTCGTTGGCATCGGGTTGATCCTGTTTTTCGTCCTGTTGCTCGCCTTTGCCGAGGTCGTCGGTTTCGTGCTCGCCTATCTGGTCGCGAGCGGCGCCATCATCGCCCTGCTCTCCTGCTATGTAGCGGCAATTCTGAAAACGTGGCGGCGCGGAATACTCGTCGGGGCGATGCTAGCGGGTCTCTATGGCCTGCTCTACGTGCTGCTCAGCCTGGAAGCCTACGCGCTCCTCATCGGCTCGTTGCTGATCTTCTCTGCCCTGGCCGCCGTGATGTACTTCACGCGCAACGTGAACTGGCGACTGCCCTCAGACCAGACACGCGACGCGTAAGCCTGCTTTGAAGTTACACACGCCCCCAATCCTCTCAAGAAAAATAGAAGAGGGAGTCGCACATCGACTCCCTCTCCCTCACACAGTCGTCTCGATGGATGCGTTAGCGTCCCCTGGACCCGCCGCCGCGTCTTTCTGCGGTACGGCCGTTGCTGCTGCGCTGGCCTGAGCGATCGGCGTTTTGCTCGCGCGAGCCGCCGGAACGTGGAGCCTGGGCACCATTCACGCGGCCGTTGTAACGCGACGCGCTCGTGTTGCCGCCGCTGCCATTGTTGCCATTGCCACGCGGCATCGCATACGGCACGGCGTTGCCACCGTTACCACGCGGCACTGCATACGGCGCGGTGGCGCTGCCGTTGTAACGCGGGCCGGTGTTATTACCGTTCCCGCGCGGCATCGGACGCGCGGTGTTACCACCGTTGTAGTGAGGCACGGTATACGGATGCACGTACGCGGTGCGATTCGTCCACGTGCGTCGCCACGGCGCATTGTTCACGTACATCACACGCTCGTTCCAGCCAAAGCGCGTCGTCCCCCAGCCCCACGGGGCGAAGCCAATCCCGATGTTGATGCCGTACCCGACACGAATCGCGCCAGCAACGACGAAG
>JAISPN010000212.1 GCA_031274845.1 Acidobacteriaceae bacterium | reverse complement strand
CGCCGCGCACGAAAAGCTGATCGCCGCCAATGTCGATCAGGTGCTGGGCATGGTCGCACCCGACGTCGCCATCGACGAGCATTTGCTGAACCGCTGGATCATCGCCGCGGAGACGCAAGGCTGCCGCTTCGTCGTGGTCGCCGCCAAAGCGGACTTGCCGGGCGCGGATGCCTTGCGCGCGCGCTTGGCGCCGAGCAGCCGGTGGAATACCAGCTCGTCGACGAGCCGATGCCGCCGAGCGTGCCGAAGGATCTGCCGCCGCTTGTGACTCAAGCCGTGGCCAGCCGTCCGGATGTCGCGAAGCTGCGGTTTGAACGTGACGCGGCGTACAAATTTGCCGCGGCGGAGAACGATCTCAATCGGCCGGTCGTGAGCGCGGTGGGCACGGCTGGATTCTTGCCCTACTTTGATGCCGGTTCACCCACGCGGCCGCCGGAGCACTACGAGGGGGCTGCGGTCAACGTGGACATCCCGATTTTTAACGGCGGTCTCTTTGGCGCCAGGCGCGCGGTAGCCGATTTCCGGGCGAAGCAATCCGAGCAGGATCTGCGTGACGGCGAGCAGCAGATCGCGCGCGACGTGCGCGTCGCGTGGGGGAACGTGACGACGGCGTTCGAGCGGCTCGATGTGACCGAGAAATTCATGCAGTCGGCCACGCTCGCGCTCGATTTGGCGCAGGGGCGCTACACGCTCGGACTCGCCTCGATCGTCGAGCTCACGCAGGCGCAGTTGAACCTGACGCGCGCCGAGGTCGAACATTTAAACGCGAAGTACGCCTACCAGATGGAGTACGCGACGCTCGAACACGCGCTCGGCTCGTTGCGATAGAGCGAGAGATCCTCGTCAGGAGATGATGCCCTTGCGGACGGCGTAGAGCACCAGTTCGGGCGCGCTGTGGAGGTTGAGCTTCTGCATCAGCCGATTGCGATGGGTGTCGACGGTGAACGGGCTCAGGTTGAGCAGTGTGGCGACCGCCTTGTTCGACTTGCCCTCCGCGAGCAGTTGCAGGATCTCGCGCTCGCGCGGCGTGAGGAGCTCGTAGCTGTCCTGCACGCCACGCTCCCGGAGCTGGTGGACGTAATCGTCCGCGAGCAGACGGCTAATCGCGGGGCTGAAGAAGGCCTTGCCCTCTGTCACCGCGCGGATCGCGGCGATGAGATCGGTGTCCGCGGAATCCTTCAAGAGGTAGGCGCGCGCGCCGACCTTCAACGCCTGCAAGAGATAGCTTTCATCGGCGTGCATGCTGAGGACCACGATGGCGACCGAGGGAAACCGGTTCGCGATCTGACGCGCCGCTTCGATGCCGTTCAGATTCGGCATGGCGATGTCGAGCACGGCGACATCCGGGGTCGTCGCGCCGACAACGTCAAGGGCTTCACGGCCGTCCGCCGCTTCGCCCACCACCTGAAAGCCTGCGTGACGTTCGAGGAGGAGCCGGAGACCTTGCCGGATGACGGTGTGATCGTCGGCGAGCACGATGCGAATGGACGTGGTCATGTGAGATTGGCCGTCGCCGCGTCTGGCAGCGGCAGAAACACCGCGACCATCGTGCCCGCGCCGATGGACGATTCGATGCGCATGTGTCCGTTCAGTTGTTCGACGCGTTCCTGAATCCCGAGTAAGCCGAGCCCGCGATCCTGTTCTTTATTGAAGCCCTTCCCATCGTCCTGCACCGTGAGTTGCAGTTCGCCGTTCAGATGCCGCAGCGTGATGCGGCAGACGTGCGCCTCGGCGTGACGCGAGCAGTTGTGCAACGCTTCCTGGACGATGCGGTAGATGCACGTCTTGTAGCTGTCCGGGAGATTCGTGGCGAGCGTGTCGTCGAGGGCCGCTTCCACGCGCAACCCGGTCCGCCGTGACGTCTCGCGTGCCTGCCAGCGGAGCGCGGGAATCAGGCCGAGATCGTCGAGCATCGACGGCCGCAAGAGGAGCGCCATGTTGCGGACGACGCCCGTGGCCTGCTCGGCGAGCTTCTTCACCGCGTCGAGACGGGAGCGCATGGTCGGCGCGTCGTCGCCGGTGAGACTGGCGGAGACGTTGCCGAGCTCGACGATGATCGCCGAGAGCGTTTGGCCGACTTCGTCGTGCAGTTCGAGTGAAATCGCCCGCCGCTCGTTTTCCTGACTTTCGAGGAGTCGCGCCGAGAGGGCGCGGAGTTCGTAGCGCGAGTGCTCGTTTTCCGCGTACCGGGCCGCCGCTTCTTGTTCGAGGCGCACGGTGCTGGTGAGGCTGACGGCGGCGAGCACGAGGCCGAGCGTGAAGGTAATCCCCAGCGTCAGCGCGAGACGATCGCGAACCTGGTCGAAGAGATCCAGCACGCGCTGGTTGCCTGTTTCAAGCTGCCGCTCGTTGACCGCGGCGATCGAGTCCGCGACGGCCAGCATTTCGGTGCGCCGTGGATAGACATCTTTTCGAAGGAATGCGTCGCCACGCGATTGCCGATCGGCGACGCTCCATTCGAGCACGGGAGCGAGGACGCGCCAGTAGTCGTCGAGGTCGCGCTGCAGGCTCTCAACCTGTGACGTCTCGTCGGGAGACAGATGATGGGCGTAGTCGGTGAGGGCGGCCGCCATGCTGGTGCGGACGCGCTCGAGTGCCGCATGGTGAATTTCGGCCTGGCTCGCATCGGGATCGAGCAGGTAGTCACGCACGTAGGTGCCCGACAGGTACAGCGAGGAGCGCAGCTCGTTCAGCGTCCGGTTGCGGTAGAGGAAATCCTGACGGATTTCGTCGTTGCTGGCGCGGATCACCTGAAGGACGTGCAACGCGTTCACGCCGGCGAACGCGACGAGGAAGAGCAGGCCGCCGAAGCCGATGACGAGCCGCCGCGGGGATCGAAGTGGCTGAGGCTGGACCTTGTCCACGACTTCGTTCAACTATAACGCGGGTGTATATGAAAGTCGTGGGACGAGCCTCACCCGCGGATGGTCTTGCTCGTGACGCGCGTTGAACCACGTGGCCGCGCGGCGTCTCGTCAGAACGCTTCTTGAATCCCCATGTAAAAGCCTGTCGAGTCTGATTTCCCCCACCCGTAGTCCGCGGCGAGGTTCGTCCGCGATCGCTTGTTGAGGAGGACGCGCAGGCCAAGCCCTTCACCGGGCGCCCACGCGTTGAACAGGTGTTGGTCGGTCGTCGAGTCGCCAATGGTCGTGGTGTTCAGGAATGCGACCATTCCGATGAGCCCGGTGCGCGTGAGGTCGCCCCGGTACTCGACCTCGCTGTAGACGAGGTGATCGCCGCGATAGCGCCCCTCTGTGTAGCCGCGCGCGGACCGTCCGTCGCTTGATGTGGAGGGGAGATCGAAGTACGGCGCCGTGCCGCCGGTCACGAAATCACCCATCGCCCAGAAGGCGAGACGCCGCCGGCCGTCCTTTGAGAGGCGGACATAGTGGCGTGTGTCCAGGACGAGCTCCTGCCATGTTGAATCGCCACTGAGGAACCCGTTGAAGTACGTACGGTACGAGGCGCTGGCCAACCACCCGCGCTGAGCGTTGATGCTGTTGCCGCGCGAGTCGTACAGCAGCGCGAAGGCCGTCCCGCTGGAGTTTTGATCGGTAAGCGCGAAGCCGTGCGCGTTCGAATACGCCACATACGCCGAGTTCAGCCACGCTGGATTAGATGTCGTTAAATTCTTGGGTTGCACGTCCGTGTGGGCGCTGATCATCAGGCCGGCCCCCACGAAGAAATTCTTGCCGAGATTGCGATACACCGTTTCCGACAACCGCGCGAAGTTGTACTCCAGGTTGGCCGCGCTTTCCGGGGGCGAGTCGATGCCGAGCGCGTATGTCGTCAGCGACGTGGAGTTGAGACGGTTATCACCCTGCAAGAACCAGCGGTCGTCCGCGGTGAAGACGGCATGACGGAAGCTGGAGAGCACCTGTTTTTGCTGCGAGACACGCACGCTGCCCGACATGGTCGAGACATGGGTGGTGTTCGCGTCACCGCGGAGGAACGCGACGTTGGTGCTGATGCCAAGTGTCAGGCCCGTCGAGGGACGCGAGCCGAGCATCGGCGCGATGACGAGAAAGCGTCGCGCATCGTCACTCGGGGAATGGTCGGGTGGCGGCGCCTGGTGACGGAGTTGGTGCCACAGGTCGCCAACATCCATCGTCGGATAGACCGGCGGCGGGAGCGTGGCGTCCTCGCTTATCGCCGCGTCAGGTGGAGGTGTCGCCGTCTCGGGATCTTGCGCGTAGAGCAGCGCGCTCAGGAAGACGCTGAACCAGAGCGTCAGACAACAGATTCGAGCCATGGAGGAAGTCGCCCGCTTGACGGGTGCGCGTCACGAAACGCGCGCCTCGGAAACGCGAGACATTCCAAACTTACCACGCGCGGGCGTCATCGTCTCGGTGACGTTCGTGACGCGGTCCTGATTTTTTTCGATATGCCACACGGATGGATGACGTCCGCGTGAGGCGGATACCTTGGATCGAGTAGCAGGTGCCAGATACTCGAAGGAAAAGATGACCGATCGACGCGCTACTTCGACTGTTTTTCCTCGAGGTACGTGTAGCCGTTCAGCCCGTCCTCGTAGAAGCGGAGCAGGCGTCCCGACTCTTCGTAGTCGAGCCGTTCCGCGCGCACGGCAGCTTCCACATCGGATCTGAGCTTCGAGACGAGCGCTTCGGCGTCGAACTCGACGTAGTCGAGCACTTCGCGCACCGTGTCTCCCTTGATCACGGTGTCGAGGACGACGTGGTTGTCGGCGTCGAGGCTGACGTGGACGGCGTGGGTGTCGCCGAGGAGATTGTGAAGGTCGCCGAGAATTTCCTGATAGGCGCCGACGAGGAACACGCCGAGATAGTACGGCGATCCGTCGAAGGTGTGCAGCGGCAGCGTCCGTTTGACGTCGCGGCGATCGATGAACTGATCGATCTTGCCGTCGGAGTCGCAGGTGATGTCGCCGAGCACGGCGTGCCGGGTCGGCCGCTCGTCCAGCCGGTGAATCGGCATGATCGGGAAGAGCTGCTTGATCGCCCAGCTATCGGGAATCGACTGGAACAGCGAGAAGTTGCAGAAGTACGTATCGGAGAGCGACTCGTCGAGGTTTTGCAGATCCTCGGGCACTTCGTCCATCGCCTGCACCAGCTTCTGCAACTTGATGCAGATGGCCCAATACAGATTTTCCGCTTGCGAGCGCTGGTCGAGCGGCAGGTAGCCGGCCGAGAACAGGTTCATCGCCATGTCGAGCGCCTGTTGCGCGTCGTGGTAGCTTTCGAGCGCGTTGCGTGACGTGAGCCCGTCGTAGGTGTCGATGAGATCGACGAGCGGCTGTTCCATGTCGGGCGTGGCGACCTTCGGCACCGCTTCGTCGCCGAAATCCGAGACGCCGAGGACGTTGAACACCAGCACGCTGTGGTGCGCGACGCTGGCGCGTCCGCTCTCGGAGATGATCGTCGGATGCGGGACTTTCGCCTCGTCACAGATCGTCTGCAGATGGTAGACGACGTCGTTGGCGTATTCCTGAAGCGTGTAGTTGACGCTCGACTCGAAGTTGGTTTGCGAGCCGTCGTAGTCCACGCCGAGGCCACCGCCGACGTCCATGAACTGCAAGCCGGCGCCCGCCTTGACCAGCTCCACGTAGACGCGCGCCGCTTCGTTGAGCGCTCCCTTGACGATGCGGATGTTGGGAATCTGGCTGCCGAGGTGGAAGTGGAGCAGCTTGAAGCAGTCCTCCATGCCGCGCGCCTTGAGCGCGTCGAGTCCTTTCAGGATCTCCGCGACCGTCAGGCCGAACTTCGAGCGGTAGCCGCCCGAGGATTGCCAGCGTCCCCCGCCGCGAGCGGCGAGCTTGACGCGCATGCCGATCTGCGGCCGGACGCCGACCTTTTCGGCGTACTCCAGAATCAACTCAAGCTCGGTGTACTTCTCGACGACCGGGATGATGTTGCGGCCGATCTTTTGCGCGAGCATCGCCATCTCGATGAACTCGGCGTCCTTGAAGCCGTTGCAGATGATCGGCGTGTCGTTGTCGGCCAGCGAGACCACGGCGAGCAGTTCCGGTTTCGATCCAGCTTCGAGGCCGAAGCCGTGCGCGCGTCCAAACTGCAGCACCTCTTCGACAACCTGACGTTGCTGGTTGACCTTGATCGGGTAGACGCAGATGTAGCGGTTGCCGTAATCGTGCTGCGCGATCGCGCCCTGGAAGGCTCTGGCGATATCCTGAAGGCGATGCTGGAGGATGTCGCGAAAGCGCACGAGCGTGGGCAGACTGATGCCGCGCAGTTGCAGATGATCGACCAGTTGTTTCAGATCGATGGCACGATGGACATCCTCGGTCGGGTGGATCTGCACGTGCCCGTTGTCACCGATGGAGAAGTAGCCGTTCCCCCAGCGCGCAATCTCGTACAACTCGGTGGCGTCGGCGGTCGTCCAGGTGTCGCCGACGTCGTGCGCCGAGCGCGCGCGGCTGATGGAATGGTTCATGCGAAACATGATAACGAGTTGCCCGCGCGATTGCCGTAACTTTTCGGTGCCTCGCGCGTCAACACACGATGAATGGAGGAGCGGTGAGACTCACAGATGTGACGTATGCCTTGATGCGATCGGTGGTCGCGGCGCTGTACGTGTGCCACGGCGTTCAGAAAATTTTTGGACTGCTGGGCGCGCATGCGGTAGCGAGCAGTCCGTTGTTCATGGCGGCGGGATGGATCGAGCTCATCGCCGGCACGCTGATCCTCGTCGGCCTGTTCACGCGCGCCGCCGCGTTTTTGGCCAGCGGACAGATGGCCTACGCCTATTTCACCGTGCACGCCCCAGGCGCGTTCTGGCCGATCGTGAACCAGGGCGAACTGGCGGTCGCCTACTGCTTTGTCTTTCTCTATGTCTGCACGTGTGGGGCTGGCGTGATTAGCCTCGACTCTCTCCGCGGACGCCGCGGGTCGAGACGCGCCTGAATGGTCATTGGATGATTGGGGGCACTGGCGTTGAGGTGAGCACGTGGCCGCGCGAAAGACCCGAAATCCGTCAATGACCAGATGATCCAATGACCAGATGATGAGATGATCTAGTGGCTGGACGACCCCATGACAGCGACCAAAGGAGTGACGCGATGGTGATGCGACGATTGGTACATGCAGCGGTGTCTGCGACGCTTCTGTGCGCGGCTGGACTGTCTCTCTCGGCGCAAGATACGGCATCGACACCGCCGCCGAAGGGGATGGTCACCTATGCCGGCTGCGTGGCGGCGAGTGAGACGCGCAAGAACACGTACACGATGGCCGATGGCGAAATCGGCCCGGTGTATGTGTTGAAGGGGAAAAACTTTCGGGATCTGGTGGGAAAACGCGTCGAAGTGACAGCTAAAGCGCCGAAGAAGCTGGCCATCAAGGGCGGCTTGTACCCGAACCCGAACACGGCCGCGCAAGCCGGGGCCATCAGCGGGGGGCAGGCGGCGGTCGAGGCGGCGCAAGCGGGGCCGTACAGGAACGATTTCAGGCCCACGGTGAATCTCGATGTCAAATCAGCACGCATCGTCACCGGTGATTGCCCGGCCAGATAAGGCGCGGCTGCGGACGGCGTCAGGCGTCGCCCTCCTGCTGGTGGTGGTGTGCGTGTCGCTCTCTGCCGCGCAGTTTGGACGCGGTCGTGGTGGCGGCGGCGGTCAGGCTCGCGTCGTCTTTGCGACCTTCGACGACTTCGACGGCGGCTTTCAATTCTGCCGCCTCTACTTTCGCAACGGCGGCGGCGACGGGGCTGGCTGGAGCGTCGATTGGCCGCGCGCGGATGAGAACTTGTCGATCCGTCTCTCGGAGTTGACGCGCGTCCCCGTCTCCATGAGCGGGCCGAATCAACCCAAGCCGCTGCTGTTTCGCGCCACGGCGCCCGAATTGACGCACTGCGGTTTCGTGATGATGACCGAGCCTGGTGGCGCCTACTTCGACGAGCAGGAAGCCGCGGCATTGAGACTGTATCTGCAGCGCGGCGGATTTTTGTGGGCGGACGATTTCTGGGGCGACTACGCCTGGGACTGGTGGGAGGCGCAGTTGCGGAAGGTCTTGCCGTCGGGCGCCTATCCGATCTTCGACATTCCGCTCGAGCACCCGATCTTTCATCAGGTGCTGCCCGTCTCGGTGTTTCCGCAGATTCCGGGGATCGGGTATTTCGAGCGAGACGGGCGGACGTCGGAACGTGGCGCCGAGAGCGCCACGCCGCACGCCCGCGGCATCAACGACGATCACGGACGTCTGATGGTCCTCATGACGCACAACACCGATTTTGGCGATGCGTACGAGCGCGAGGCGGAAGATCCCGAGTACTTCAGGCGGTTTTCCGTGCCGGGCTACGCCTTCGGCATCAACGTCGTCGTCTACGCGATGACGCACTAGGTCGCGACATGAGACGGCTGCTGCTCATCGGGTGTGCGCTTCTGTGCGTGTCGTGCGCGACGCTCGATCACCTGCGCGCGTTCGTGCAGCCGCCGCGGTTCGTGCAGGATCGCCCGGCGCAAGTGACGCTTGGCAACATCTCGCGAGAACATCCGCTCGGCGCGGCGAATCTGCACGTCTGGCTGCGTGTCACCAATCCCAATCCGTTCGGGTTCACGCTGTCGACGCTGTCGGCCACGCTGCTCCTCAACGGACGCCGCGCGGCGACGGGACGTTTTCCGCTCGGCCTTCCGCTCGGCGCGTCGCAGGAATCGGTGGTCCCGCTCGATTTGACGATCGACTTCAGAGATGTGCCCGGGCTCGTCGACGTCGTGCGCGGCGCGATCCGCGGCGAGGCGGTTCCGTACGAACTCGACGGGACGATTGGCGTGGACGCCGGACAGTTCGGTCAGCCGACGTTTGGGCCGATGACGCTGGTGCGTGGGAACGCGGGTTCGTAAATCAATAGACGCTTTTTATAAGGATGCTGATGTTGCGTTCAAGCGCGGTGATAGGATGAAGCGCATGTTGTGGGCCATCCTCCGATCGGTCTCCGCTCCGCGACAGTAACGTGCATTCACCCGACCTCATCTTCACCATTGCCGGCGGCCTGAGCGCCGCGCTGGTGTTTGGATACATCACGCAGCGGATCGGGCTGTCGCCGATTGTCGGTTACCTGCTCGCCGGCACGCTCGTCGGGCCGCACACGCCCGGGTTTGTCGCCAACACGACCTTGGCTCAGCAACTCGCCGAGATCGGCGTCATCCTGCTGATGTTCGGCGTCGGCTTACAGTTTCATTTCGAAGAGCTTCTGGCGGTGCGCCGCATCGCGATTCCTGGCGCGCTGGCGCAGAGCGGGGTCTCCACGATCCTGGGGACGGCGCTGGCGCTGTCGTTTGGCTGGCACTGGTCGTCCGGGTTGATCTTCGGCATTGCCTTGTCGGTGGCGAGCACCGTGGTGCTCATCCGCGTGCTGTCGGACAACAACGACCTGCACACGCAAGCGGGACACATCGCCGTGGGATGGCTGGTCGTCGAGGACATCTTGACGGTGCTCGCCCTCGTCCTGCTGCCGGCGTTATTTGGCGGCGCCTCGGGTGGCTCGCTCCCGGTGTCGCTCGCGCTGACGCTCGTCAAGGTGGCGGTGCTGGTGGGGTTGACGGCGGTGTTCGGCACACGTGTCATTCCGCGCGTGCTCGACTACATCGCGGCGACACGTTCGCGCGAACTCTTCACGCTGAGCGTGCTGGTGATTGCGCTTGGCATTGCGGTCGTCTCGTCGGAGGTGTTCAACGTCTCGATGGCGCTCGGCGCGTTCCTTGCCGGCATGATCGTCGGCCGGTCGGAGTACAGCTTGCGCGCCGCCTCCGAAGCGCTGCCGATGCGTGATGCGTTTGCCGTGCTCTTCTTCGTCTCTGTCGGCATGTTGCTCGATGTGCACGCGATTGCCGATGTCGCGCCGCTCGTGCTCGGCGCGCTGGCGGTGGTGCTCATCGGCAAACCGCTCGTGGCGTTCATCCTGGTGTGGACGTTGCGCTATCCGCTCCGCACGGTGCTCACCATTGCCGTCGCGCTGTCGCAGATCGGCGAGTTCTCGTTCATCCTCGCGACGCTCGGACACGACCTCGGCATCTTGAGCACCACGGCCACGAACACGCTGGTCGCGACCGCGATCGTGTCGATCGTGCTCAATCCGGTGGCGTATCGCACGATTGGGCCGATCGAACGATGGCTGCGCAAGTATCCGGCCTTATACGGGATCCTCAACCGCGCCTCCAACCACTCCGAGGTTGCGACGAAGGGGCCGGCGACGGCGACCCATCCAAAGTACCGCGCCATCGTAATCGGCTACGGTCCGACAGGCCGCACGGTTGCCC
>JAISPN010000142.1 GCA_031274845.1 Acidobacteriaceae bacterium | reverse complement strand
CCGACATGACGCCCGATGAGGTGCATGCGCTCGGTCAGCGCGAACTGCAGCGGCTGCACGCCGAGATGGACGGGATTCTCAAGACGATCGGCTATACGTCAGGATCGGTCGGCGAGCGGATGAAAGCGCTGGCGAAAGATCCGCAATACATGTTCGCGGAAGGCGACAAGGGGCGCGCGGAGATCATGGCCTTCATCGAGCGCCGTCTTGCGTGGATTCGAGGGCAGTTGCCGCGCGCGTTCAACACGCTGGTCGATCCGCACATGGAAGTGAAGCGGCTGCCACCCGAAGAAGAGCCCGGCGCGCCGACGGCGTATGGCGGGTCCGGGTCGATCGACGGCAAGACGCCCGGCCGCTTCTGGATCAACTTGCGCGAGACGAGCCTGCACAGCAAGTACAGCCTCGCCGACCTGACGTTTCACGAATCGATTCCCGGTCATATCTGGCAGGGCGAGTACACGCACGCGATGCCGCTCGTGCGGCAGCTCTTGTCGTTTAATGCGTTTTCGGAAGGATGGGCGCTCTACGCGCAGCAACTCGCCGACGAACTGGGCGCGTACGCGGACGATCCCGCCGGACGCCTCGGCTATCTGCAAGCCATTGCTTTCCGCGCCTGCCGGCTCATCGTCGACACAGGGATCCACGCGAAGCAATGGACGCGTGAACAGGGTGTCAGGTTTTTCGTCGATGTGAACGGATCGAATCCGCTCGAAGTGGCCAGCGAAGTCGATCGCTATTGCTCGTGGCCGGGGCAGGCGTGCGGCTACAAAGTGGGGCACAGCGAGATCAACCGTCAGCGCGAGCGCGCGAAGACGGCGCTCGGCGCGACGTTCGATCTTCGGGCGTTTGATGACGCGGTGGTCCTTGGCGGCAACGTCCCGCTCGATGTGCTGGCCAGAAATATCGACGAATTCATCCGCGCGCACACATGAATATTTGAAGCGGCGTTCGGGCGATCGTGAAGCCATCCGCCGTGCTAGCATCTGCTGCCATGAAACTACTGTTCGCCTTTATTTCCACCCTCCTGGTTGCCGTCCCTGCGTCGGCGCAGTTGTCGCCATTCAACGCCGCTGGCATCACCTATAGTCACGTGCACTTGAACGTGACCGATATCCCGCTCGTGACGAAGATCTTCGTCGACCATTTCGGCGGCGTGGCCGTGCAGAAGGGGACGCTGCAGGCGGTGAAGCTGCCGAACATGCTGGTGGCGTTCCGTCAGGCCGAGCCCACGGATGGCTCACAGGGGAGCGTAGTCGATCACTTCGGCTTCCACGTGAGAGATATCGCCGCGGTGAAAGACAAATGGCGCGCGGCGGGCTATAAGGTGACGCAGGAGTTCACCGGCGCTGAAGGATTTCCCAACGCGTATCTTGAAGGACCGGGCGGGTTGCGCATCGAGCTGCAGGAGAAGAAAGACCTGCCAGTCATCGCGGCTGTGAATCACGTCCACTTCCTGACGCCCGATTTCGAGAAGCTGCTTGACTGGTATGTCGAGACCTTTTCGCTGACGAAACGCGCGCGCGGCACCATCCAGACCACTGCGGATGCGGGCGCCGTCAATTTGTCGTTCCAAACCGCGCGGACGCCAACGGCGCCGACGCGCGGCCGCACGATCGATCACATCGGTTTCGAAGTCCGGAACCTCGAAGCCTTCTGCAAGCAGCTTGAAGCCAAGGGGATCAAGTTCGACACGCCGTACCGCGACGTGCCGTCCATTGGCTTGAAAATCGCCTACATCACTGACCCGTCAGGCGCCTACATCGAGCTGACGGAGGGGTACGACAAGTACTGAGCATTTTCTGTGCAAACGCCGGTGGTGCTGGCGGTTGACGATGCTAGGATGGCCGCATGGATATCGAGACAACTTCGGCGCTCGAATCGCTTCGCGTTGATGTTGACGAGCTTCGCACCGAGATGCGGGCCGGATTCCGCCACTTTGCCACAAAGGACGATCTGAAAGCCTTTGCCACGAAAGAGGATCTGAGGGCATTCGTCACGAAGGACGACCTGAAGGCCGAGCTCGAACGATTTGCGACAAAGCAGGATTTGGATGAGGGGCTCACGCAGGTCCGATCGGAAATGGCGGAGATGCGTGTCGAGCTCAAGCGTCATACCGAAGTGCTCACGGAAAGCGTGCGCGACGATATCCGCATTGTCGCGGAAGCGGTGGTAGGACAGAGCCAGAGGTTGACATCGCTCGGTCAGACAGTGGCAGGGCAGAGTCAGATGTTGACATCACTCAGTCAGACAGTGGCAGGACAGAATCAGACGTTGACATCACTCAGTCAGACAGTGGCAGGGCAGAGTCAGATGTTGACATCGCTCAGTCAGACAGTGGCAGGACTGAGTCAGACGGTGGCAACGCTCAGTCAGACAATGGCAGGACAGAGTCAGACGATGACATCGCTCAGCCAGACAGTGTCGGGACTGAATCAGACGGTGGCAGGGTTGAGCCAGAAGATCGATTCACATTTCTGACCACGGAGGATTCCATGAGGACGTCGATTGTTGTCTGCGCGGCGATCGTCGCGTGCGCGTTCGCCGTGGTGGCGCCGATGCGTGCGCAGGAGCGTGGTAAACCCGCTCCGCCACTGCTCGTGCCAGGATACGACGCGGCGCGGGATGTGCCTGGCGCGGCTGAACTGCCCGATCCCGCCATCGATTACAAAGTGCTGTTTTCGGTGTCGAGCGGCGCGAAAGACAAGAGCGCCGAGGTCAACCCGATGCTGCCGACGATTGCGCGGTATTTGAATACGCTCGGGAAGTACAACGTGCCGCCCACGCACCGCCATCTCGTGGTGATGTTTCATCAGCGCAGCGAAGACTTCGACATCGTCATGACGAACGAGGCGTACAAGGCGCGCTACGGGCAGGACAATCCAAACATCGCGCTGATTCATGCGCTCAAGCAGGCGGGTGTCGAGTTTAGAGCGTGCGGTCAGGCGCTCGCGGCGCGCAAGATCGAGGCAAAGAATGTCAATCCGGATATTCAGGTCGATCTCTGGGCGATGACGTCGATGATGAACCTGCAGATGAAAGGGTTCGTCCGCGTCGGATAATATCGTTCTTCGATTGGTTGTTGACTCCAAAAGGGAGAGCACTATGTTGTGTCGTTCGATGACTGCGTTGTTTGCGGTGGCCGTGATGGCTCCTGCGATTGCTTTGGCTCAGGCGCCGCCCCCAGAAAACGAGGTCGGTCTCGGTTCGCTGGCCCTCACGAATGTGGCGGCGAAGGGGGGCGCGAAGCTGACGGTTACCTCGCCCGCCTTCAAGCAGATGGCGGATATTCCGTTCGAGAACACTCAATACCGGACGAACACGTTCCCTGGGCTTGAGTGGACGGCCGGACCGGCCGGCACCAAGTCCTACGTCGTCATCATGCAGGACACCGATGCGATGATGCGCAACGCGCCGATTCTGCACTGGACGATGGTGAACATTCCGGGAACGAAGCTCGATGCGGCAATGACGGCTCCACCGTCAGGCTCGAGCTACGGGCCGAATATGCGCGGCGCGAGCC
>JAISPN010000079.1 GCA_031274845.1 Acidobacteriaceae bacterium | reverse complement strand
AAAGCCGAGTGCCCGGTCGGCGTGGATGTCGGACGCTTCAAGAGCGAGTTCCTCGCCGACTACTGGCAACGTCACGGCACGCCGCTCGATGCGCGCGCGCTGGGTCATGTGCGATCGCTGTTGCGTTTCGGCAGCGCGGCGCCGTCGCTATTTAACGCGGTCGCGCGGAGTAAGGCCGGCCGCTGGATCGCCGAGACTGCGATCGGCATCGATCGCCGGCGCTCGATGCCGGCGCTGGCGCCTCGCACGTTCGAGCACGCCGCGCGTCAACGCGCGGCATCCGCGACGGCGGCGCCATCAGCAGTGCTTTTTGGCGACACGTTCACCAACTACTGCCATCCGGACATCGGCCTTGCGGCGCTCGACGTCATGGCCGCCGCGGGTGTTCACGCGAATGTCGTCTCGCATGCGTGCTGCGGCCGGCCGCTCATCTCCAAGGGGCTCCTCGACGAGGCGCGCCTGCTCGCGGAAGCAAACACGCGCGCGCTCTTCGACGCGGCGGCCAGCGGTCAGCCGATTGTTTTCCTCGAGCCGAGCTGTCTGTCCGCGGTGCAGGAGGATGCGCCCGCGCTCCTTCGCGGCGACCTGCAGCGCGCGGCGCGGACCGTGGCGAACGCCTGCCTCTCCTTTGAAGCGTTCATCGAGCGCGGCTACCAGACGAAAACGATCGATCTGCGCCTTGCCGCGGGACCGCGAACGATCGTTCTTCACGGTCACTGCCATCAGAAGGCCGCAGGCTTGTTGGCTCCCGTGCAGGCGCTGCTCTCGCGGATTCCAGACGCGACCGTCGTCGATCTGGACGCCGGGTGCTGCGGCATGGCGGGCTCGTTCGGGTACGACAGGGCGCACTACGAGGTGTCGAAGGCGATTGGCGAGCGCCGGTTGTTGCCAGCCGCGCGCGCGCTTGGCCCCGGCGACATCCTCGTCGCGCCGGGCACGTCGTGCCGCGAGCAGGTCGCGCACTTCACCGGCGTTCAGGCGGTGCACCCCGCGGTGTTGCTCCGGTCGCTGTCGGCCTCCGCTCGCGCAAATACATCCCGCTCATGAGTCGACGTCTCAAGCCCACCGCGATCGTGCTCGGCTTGCTCTGCCTGATGTACCTCATCACGTACGTCGATCGCGTCAACATCGCGACCGCGGCCAACGACATCCGGCGGGAATTACACCTGACGAACACGCAACTCGGTGTCGTGTTCTCCGCGTTTGCCTATCCGTATCTGCTGTTTCAGGTTTTCGGAGGATGGGTCGGCGACAGATTTGGTCCACGCCGCACGTTGTTCTGGTGCGGTGTGATCTGGGCCGCCGCCACGATCATGACCGGCCTTGCCGGAAGTTTGACGACGCTGTTCCTCGTGCGCGTGCTGCTCGGCATTGGCGAAGGCGCGACGTTTCCGGCGGCGACACGAGCGATGCAAAGCTGGACGCCGGCCGGACGCCGCGGTTTCGCGCAAGGCATCACGCACGCGTGCGCGCGTCTCGGCAACGCGATCACGCCGCCAGTGGTCGCCGCGCTCATTGCCCTCGTCACCTGGCGCGGCTCGTTCGCCATGCTCGGCGCGTGCAGCCTCGTGTGGGTCATCGTCTGGGTCGTCTACTTCCGCGACAACCCGGCCGATCATCCACACATCACGGACGAAGAGCTGGCCTCGCTCCCCGGGCACGGCGTGCGGGCCACCGTCACACGCCCGCAAGTGCCGTGGGCCGCGCTGACGCGGCGCATGCTGCCAGTGACGATGGTCTACTTCTGTTACGGCTGGACGCTGTGGCTCTACCTGAACTGGCTGCCGTCGTTTTTCCTCAACGAATACAAACTCGACGTCAAGCAGTCGGCGTTCTTCGCGTCGGCGGTGTTTTTCGCAGGCGTTGGCGGGGATCTCCTTGGCGGAACAGTGAGCGATCGGCTCGCCGAGCGCACGCGCGATCTACGCGTCGCGCGGCGGAACGTGATTGTCGCCGGGTTCCTTGGCGCATTCGCGTGCCTGCTGCCGATTTTTCTGACGCACGACCTGACGCTCATCACGCTCAGCCTCGCGGGCGGGTTTTTCTGCACCGAGATCGTCATCGGTCCGATTTGGGCGATCCCGATGGATATCGCGCCAAAGTACTCCGGCACCGCGAGCGGTCTGATGAACACCGGTTCGGCCGCCGCCGCGATCTTCTCGCCGCTGGCATTTGGCTACATCGCCGATGTCACCGGCAACTGGCACCTGCCGTTCGCGGGATCGCTGGCGCTGCTCCTGACGGGCGCGCTCCTCGCGCCGCTGATGCACCCGGAGCAGCCGTTCGTCGAGCCGCGTTAACCGCGCTTAGCGTCCCTGCCACATCGGACGCCGCTTGCCGATAAACGCCGCGACGCCTTCGCGAAAATCGTCGCTCGTGTAGCACTCGGCGATGAGATCGCGATCCGCGCCAGGCGCCAATCGCCGCTGCAACGCGATCCGCCGCAGCATCTCTTTCGTCGCGCGGATCGTCAGCGGCGCGTTCGCCGCGATGTCGAGCGCGAGCTGACGGACGATGGAATCAATGTCAGCGGCGGCAACAAGACGATTGACGAACCCCACGCGATGAGCCTCGATCGCGTCCATGAAGCGGCCCGTGAAGAGCAGATCCTTCACGCGGGCAGGACCGAGCACATCGACGAGACGCGAGTAGGTCGCGCCAGAAAGACAGTTGCCGAGCGTGCGCGCGACAGGCACGCCAAACGTGGATGCTGGCGTTGCCACGCGCAGGTCGCAGCACGCGGCAATCGCGCACCCGCCACCGGCAGCGACGCCGTCAATCTGCGCGATCGCTGGTTTGACGAGCCGCTCAAGTTGATCGAGCGCGCTGTCGAGGCGCTGTTCGTAGGCGAGGCCGTCCTCCGGCGTTTGCAACGACTGAAACTGCGAGATGTCGGTGCCAGACACGAACGCCTTGCCCCCGGCGCCGCGCAGAATCAACACACGAATGGCCGGGTCCGCGTCCACGCGCTCGCACGCGGCCGCGAGCGCGTCGTACATCGCCCAGGTCATCGCGTTACGAGCCTCGGGCCGATTGAACGTTAGAATCGCCAGCGGCCCTTCTCTTTCGAAATTAGTCGACATGACCTTGACTCCCTCACTCCACGGTGTGCGCGTCCTCGATCTCACGCAGGTGATGGCCGGCCCCTTCAGCACCATGCTGCTCGCGGATTTGGGCGCCGACGTCATCAAGGTTGAACCTCCCGGCGGCGATTCAACGCGGCAGATGCCAGGAGCCGTCGGCACCGATACGCCCGCGTTCACGGCCGTCAACCGCGGCAAGCGCAGCGTGGTCGTCGATCTGAAATCCGCGGCGGGGCGCGATATCCTGCGCCGTCTCGCGCGCGAGACTGACATCCTAGTCGAGAACTACCGGCCCGGCGTCATGGCCTCGCTCGGCCTCGACTACGACACGCTGTCGGCGGAACTCCCACGCCTCATCTACGCGTCTATCTCTGGCTACGGACAGACCGGTCCGTCGAGCCGCAAAGGCGGGTTCGATCTCGTCGCGCAAGGGGTGTCGGGCATCATGTCCGTCACCGGCGAACCCGGCCGGCCGCCAGCCAAGGCGGGCATTCCCATCACCGATCTCGGCGCGGGCTTGTTCGCCGTGATCGGCATCCTCGCCGCCCTCGAAGCGCGTCACCGCTCGGGGACTGGTCAACATGTGGACACGTCGCTCGTGGATGCGGGCGTCGCGCTGTCGGTCTGGGAAGCGACGCAATATTTCTCGGGCGGCGGCATTCCGGCGGCGCTCGGCTCCGCGCATCGGATGAACGCGCCGTACCAGGCGTTTCGCTGCGCGGACGGTTACATCACCATCGGCGCCGCGAACGAACGGACCTTCCGCCGATTGTGCACGGCGCTCGGCCATCCTGAATGGGCGGCCGTGCCGGAGTTTGCTGACAACGCAAGCCGTGTGCGCCATCACGAGGCGCTTGCCTCGCGCATCGAAGCTGTTACTGTCGCCAAGTCGTACGCGCACTGGCTCGCCGTCCTCGACGAGCACGACGTGCCGTGCGGTCCAATCAACGACTACGCGCACGTATTTGCCGATCCGCACGTCCTCGCGCGCGGGATGGTCGTCAACGTCGAGCATCCGACGCTCGGACCGATGCGATCGCTTGGGTCGCCGATCAAGATGAGCGCGACGCCGCCGGACGCCACACGCCGGGCCCCGCTGCTTGGCGAGCACACGGATCACGTGCTCGCGCAGGCTGGCTTTGACGAAGCCACCATCGCGGAGCTTCGGCGAGAAGGAATCGTTCAATAATCACGTCGGTCAGGCATCGCTTCAGAAGAGGGGAGGAGGTTCACCAGCATGAGCGTGACAAGCGGTCGATCTCGCGTCGCCACGACACGGGGTATCGTCGCTGCCAACCAGCCGCTCGCGGCGCAGGCTGGCGCGCAGATGCTCGCGCGCGGGGGGCACGCGGTGGACGCGGCCATTGCCGCAAACGCCGTCATGGGCGTTGTCGAACCCGAGATGAACGGCATCGGCGGCGATCTCTTCGCGATCGTGTCCGAGGCAAACGGCGCCTTGCACGGGG
>JAISPN010000047.1 GCA_031274845.1 Acidobacteriaceae bacterium | reverse complement strand
TCCCGTGCGTCAGGCCACGTTCTACGCGCCAGGCGCCCCCAGACGGATGTGGCTCGGCACACGGTTCACGTTCTAACCCCTACGACGCGTCCTTCTTGCGCCGCGACGAGCGCTTGTCTTCGGTTCGAGTTGTCCGGACTTTCCGGATAACTGCCGCCGCTTCCATTTACCGTGCCCATGGCGCTGAATGACCGCATTGCAATTACCACGGTAATGGCCTAGGCTGATTCCATGAGCGTGACCCATTCGAAAATCACAGCCCAAGGTCAGATTTCCGTGCCGCTGGAGGTCCGGCGTCGACTCGCCGTGGGGCCCGGTTCCATTCTGGAATGGGAACAGGATGGCGACCGCATGATTGTGCGCCGAGCCGGAAAATTCAGCTCGGTCGACATTCACACGGCGCTGTTCTCCGCGCCACCAAAGCGACGAACGCTGGACGATCTGAAGGCCGGTATCGCTCGTCATCTGCGAGCCAAACATGCGCGCGATTGACACCAACGTGCTGGTGCGTTTGCTGGTGCGTGACGATGCCAGACAGTTGGCGGCGGCGGAGGAATTCGTGGCGCCGGGCGCCTGGGTTTCTCTCGTGACGCTGGTGGAAACCACGTGGGTGCTGGCATCGGTGTACGCACTTGAAGCCGATGCCATTGCCTTGGCTGTGGACATGCTGCTCAACCACCGGCAACTGACCGTGCAAGACGCGGAAACGGTCGCTGCGGCGCTGGAGGACTATCGCCGCAAACCGGCGGTGGGATTTTCGGATTGCCTGATCCTGTCGACCGCGCGCAAGGCGGGACACATTCCACTCGGCACATTCGACCGCAACCTGGCCAGGCTGGAGAACGCGAAAAAGTTGTGACACGCGACTCACGGTGCCGCGTCACCAGGATGACGTCACCAGTGCCGTCGAGTTTTTCTCGAACGGCACTGGTGTTCAGTAACGAGATGAGGATCAGCGGAGAGATTAGGCGTTCTTGGCCGGAGCGTCCATGCCGCCCCACAGGTTCGTCGTCCCCAGTTCTTCGCGGCCGCATGCCTTGAGGTAGAGGAAGAGCTGAGTGCGGTACGCCGCGCACCCGGACAGCACCAGATTGACGATGAAGGCGCCGCGTGTTGTGGGCGTGCCGAAGATCGCGATTTCAGCGCGGAAGTCCTCGTCCGGGATGCTTGACAGCAGCGTCGAGTACACGTCGGCGTGCGCCGCAATCGCGGCGAGCGTCTCGTCGAAGTTGCGTGCCTTGGCCGCCTGATCGGCCACCGTCCACGAGCCGGGATCGAACGCGCCAGCCTTGGCGGCCTTCACGAGCTCTGGTCCCATGATGCTCAAGTACTGCAGGAGTTCGAACGTGCTCCGCTGCTTCGGGGTTGGACGGTAATCGAGCTTCGCCCGATCGATCTTGCTCGCAAGGTGGAGCAGGATGCGGACTTCGTGTTGCAAGGAACCAATCAACTCAGCGCGTGTCAGGACCATCATTCCTCCGTATCGACGATTGCGTAGCTCTTGAGTGTAGTGGATCGCATTGCATGGCCTTCAAGGGGTGGAATAATGCTTCCCTAAAGGAGGCCACTTGTGGCGACGAGAACCTCAGCTTTTCGCGCGGCCGCGCTCGTGCTGCTGGCCTATGCGTGCGTGCAGGTGTTGCAGGCCCAGACGAAGATTACGCTTCCCAAGAACAAGTACACGCCGGAGCAGGATGTTCAGCTTGGGCGCGAAGCGGCGGATGAGGCGCGCAAGCAGTATCCGATCATCAACGACGATCGCATCGACACCTACCTGACGGCGCTAGGCGATCGGCTTGTGGCGGCGGCGCCGTCCGAGTTCAAGCAGTCTGTCTACGAGTACTCGTTCACGCCGGTGAACCTCAAGGAGATCAACGCCTTCGCGCTGCCGGGTGGACCGATGTTCGTGCACCGTGGCATGTTCGACGCGGCGGCGGAAGAGGGCGAAGTCGCCGGCGTCATGGCGCACGAGCTGTCGCACGTGCTGCTGCGTCACGGCACGGCGAACGCGACGAAGGCGCAGAATCCGTGGCTGCAATTGGGACAGCTCGCGGGCGCCATCGGTGGCGCGGTGGTTGGCGGCGGTCTCGGGTCGGCGATCTCGCAGGGGAGTCAGTTCGGGCTGAGCACGCTGCTACTGAGCTACAGCCGCGACTTCGAAAAGGAAGCGGATCTGCTGGGCGCGCAGATTATGGCGCGCGCTGGTTACGATCCGCGCGCGCTTGCGCACATGTTTGAAACGATTGCCAAAGAAGCAAAAGCAAACGGCAGCGGCGCGCCGCAGTGGATGAGCAGCCATCCCGATCCCGGGAACCGGACGGTCTACATCACCAAGGAAGCCGAGCATCTGGAGATTGCCGTGCCGGCTGACACGAGTCAGTTCGAGCCGATCAAAAGAGTCTTCGCGTCGCTGCCGCCGGCAAAGACGATGAGCGAGTTGTCGCGGACGGGGGTGAGTAGTAGTGACGCCTCGCGCGGCGATGCGGCGCAAGCCGTGGGGACGCCGGGGCAGCCGGTCTCGCGGCCGTCGACGAAGTACAAGGCGATCAACGGCGGCAAGATTTTTCAGGCGTCGGTGCCGTCCGATTGGACGAGCGTCTCGTCGGACTCCACCATCAAAGTGGTGCCGATGAATGGCTACGGTCCGCTGCGTGGTGAGATGGTGTTCACGCACGGCGTTGAGTTTGGTGTGGCGACCGCGTCGTCGCGCAATCTCGTCGAGGCGACACAAGGGTGGCTGAATGCGGTGGCGCAGAGTAATCCCGATCTGCGTCAGGCGGGCAACATGCAGTCGTTGCGGATGTCGAATCGCTCGGCGCTCGCCGTCTCGCTCGTCAACCCATCGCCGCTCGGCGGGCAGGAACGCATCGGCGCCTACACGACGTTTCTTGCCGACGGCACGCTGTTCTACTACCTGACGGTCGTGCCGGAGCGGGAGCAGCAGCTGTTTCAGGACTCGTTCACCCGCATTGTCAACTCGATCAAATTGACGGACCGCTAGATGACGCACTCGACGCTCTTCTCGCCGTTTCGTGTCGGCGCGCTCGATCTCCGCAATCGCATCGTCATCGCGCCGATGTGTCAGTACTCGGCCGACGAGGGATGCGCGACCGATTGGCACACGATTCACCTCGGACAGCTCGCGCTGTCTGGCGCGGCACTGCTGACAATCGAAGCAACCGCCGTCATGCCCGAAGGGCGCATTTCGCCGCGGGATCTTGGGCTCTGGTCGGACGAAACGGAGCAGGCGCTCGGCCGTGTCCTGACGAGCGTGCGCCGTTGGTCGGATATGCCGATCGCGATTCAGCTCGGTCACGCCGGGCGCAAGGCGTCCGTGCGGGTGCCGTGGGAAGGCGGCCGGCAGATTCCACCGGGGGAGCGTAGCGGCTGGCAGACGGTGGCGCCGTCAGCGATTCCTTTCGCGTCGACTGAGCATCCGCCGGTCGCGCTGGATCGCGCGGGGTTGGCGACGGTTCGCGATCGCTTTGCGGCGGCGGCCGTGCGTGCCGCGCGCATCGGTCTCGACGCCGTGCAGATTCACTGCGCGCACGGCTACTTGCTGCACCAATTTCTCTCGCCGCTATCGAACGCGCGTGACGATGAATATGGCGGCAGCCTTGAGAACCGGATGCGTTTTCCGCTCGAAGTGTTCGACGCCGTGCGCGCCGCGTTTCCACACGAGCGTCCGGTATCGGTGCGCGTCTCTGGCACCGATTGGGCCGAAGGTGGCTGGACGATCGACGAGACGGTTGCCTTTGCGCGTCAGCTCGACGCGCGCGGCTGTAGCGCGATCCATGTATCGAGTGGCGGACTCACGCCAGCGCAGCAAATCCCCCTCGGTCCCGGCTATCAGGTTCCGCTCGCGCGCGCGGTGAAGCAGGCGGTCGGGATGCCCGTTGTGGCGGTGGGGCTCATCACCGAGTTCGAGCAGGCGGAATCGATCGTCGGTAGCGGCGATGCCGACTTCGTCGCGCTCGCGCGCGCCATGCTCTACAACCCGCGCTGGCCGTGGCACGCGGCGGCGCATCTGGGCGCTCATGTCGTCGCGCCGAATCAATATCTACGCTCAGCGCCAGCGCCGCATCGGGACGTGTTCGAAAGCCCCGATGCGAAATCCCGCTAGAAGCGCCACCGGGCAGTCACGCTCGGTTGCAGGGTTAACGGCACAGGGATGACAGGGTGCATCATTACAAGCCGCAGGGGTTGAATCAGCAGGCTACCAAGATGAATGGATAAGGTCGTGTCGACGACGACGGAGAGACGGGGTGATAGAAGGTATTCCCCTTCAAGCCCAACAAGCGCTGCTAACGCCGTAAGTGAGCTTCTGTCGCTGCCTCCGAGATGTTCTTGCTCCGGTTTGAGAAATACAGACTGTCCGTACGTAGACTCAACAACCTCACCCAGCCCCACCATCGACGCCACGCGGAGCTTGCCGGTATTGCGATGCTGAAAGGCGAGGAGCATCCCGAACGTGCTGAGGCGTTTTCCTACAGTACTAATCTGCGGGTAATTCGGATCTTGTATTTCGGTAACGCGATACCTCCACTGAGGCACCTGCGCTTGCCAGCGTAAGCTGCGCCGTGGCGAGAGAAACACGCCGCCTGCCAGAGACAGTCCGGGACGCCATTCGGGCTTACTCACCTCCTCGTTCGATGCGGAGATCCCTCCTTGTACAAACCACGTTGGCTTGTCCGCCGCTGGTGTCTGCGCATTCGCTCTGTGTGGGATGCAGAGTGTCGTGACGAACATCACAAACAGCGCGGCCAGCATCGATGGCCGCACGGACCAATGACCGATGTGAACGTCGAACGCCTCTGTTGACGCGGGTGTCCGCCGGTGACGGATGAGCAATCGCATTCCTGTGTCACCCATATGTGGGTGCCTCCTACCTACGGAATGCGAAAAAGAGAGTGAAAGCGGCTCAGAGCGATTCGAAGACGCCGAGGTCGTGGTTCTTGCGGACGTGGTTCCAGCGGAAGTAGCGGCCGTTCATGGCGAGGTAGACGCCGGGCGGGAGGAGCTGGACGAACGATAGCGCGCTGCCGAGATTGAACATCCCGTCGGAGCTGCCGAAGGCGTACGGCACCATCGCGCCGGTCAGGACGATTGTCTTCGTCTCGCACGTCGAGCACATGGTCGCGATGGCGCGCGCGGTGTCGACCATCGTGTCGGTGCCGTGCGTGATGACGATCTGCGATTCCTCGGCCAGCGTGCATGCTTCGACGATGCGCGCGCGATCGCGGTCGGTCATTTCGAGACTGTCGATCATCATCAGTTGCTCGATGGTGACATCGACCATCGATCGACCCAGCCGCAGCATTTCGTGCAGGTGACTCTGGCGAAAGGCGAGGTGGCCGTGGAGTTCGTCGTAGTCCTTGTCGAAGGTGCCGCCGGTGACGAAGATGCGAATCATCGTCAAATCACTGCGTCAGGATCGGACCGGCGGCGTCGGAGGCGAGGAAGAGCGCGTTGAAGAGCAGCGGGAACGTCGCGTGCGTCTGCGCGCGATGTTGCGGGCGCAGGCCGAAGAGCACCACGCGGCCCGGCTTCATGTCGACCGAGACGACCGCCGGACGTCCCGCCATGGCATCTTCGCCGCGGAGCCAGCCGGAGGCGACGATGTCCTGATTGGGGAAGCGGGCGATCACCGTCGGCCGCAGCGCGTTGAACCCTTCGAGCAACGTGAAGAACGGACTGTTGTTGTAAAAGCCGTAGGTGTCGCGCGCCACGCCGGCGCTCATTGCCTGCGTCGGATCGACCTGAATGTGGACGATGGTTCCCGGCGCAAAGTGCTGCTCGCGCCGCAGGCTTCGCTTCAGATTCCGGACGGGAATCGGAAAACGATCGATGGCGAGATCCGACGCGGCGCCAAGCGTGATCAGAGTGCCGCCCTGACTGACGAAGCGTCCGAGATTTTCAAGTCCCGCATCACCGATCCCGCCGCGAAACTCTGGACGGATCGTGTTCAAGCTGAGGCCGTCGAGGATCTCGCGCGGATTCTGATCGGGCAGGATGATGGCATCGAACTGCCGCCGCAGGTTGCCGGCCCGCATGTCCGCGTTGTGAATGGTGGTGTAGTTGAACTCGTACTGTTCGAGCACCCACCTCGTCCACCCTTCGTCCGTGTTGTCGCCGGTCCACGGATAGTAGAGACCGATGCGCGGTGCCCGGATCGCCTGACGTTCTGGTTCGGCAATGCCTGCGGGCGCTGGTGGGGTGGAGACGACATCGAGGCCGAACTCTTTGGCAATCGGTTCCATCACATCGCGCGACACGCCGTCGACGACGACACGTGACGGTGCTTCGTAGGCGAGCTTGGCGTTTGCCTTGAGCAGACGGTTGATTGCAATCGCCGTGTCCGGGCCGTCGTAGTTCATGACGAACCGCGGACCGTTGCCGCTGACGCGGCCGTCGATGTGGATCGGTTGCGTGAGGCGTGTCAACTTGGTGGTGACCGGCGTCGTCAGAAACCGGACATCGACGCCAAACTGCATGCCGAGCGACCAGGCGGTGACGTCGTACGGCGGATCGGCCGGCGTGTCGGGGGACTTCCGGATTTCCGGGTACGTCTGTTTTTCGAGCAGGTCTTTGGCGTACCGCGCGAACACCTGCGTCATCGGGATCACGTACGAGCCGGCGGCAAACTGAGTGTCCTCGGCGTCGATCGTTCCGTCGGCGCGGTAGACCTCGACGCCAGCGATCATCAGCTTCTCGATGAGATGCGCGGCTTCGCGCGGGTCGTGTTGACGGTCGGCGGGAATCACAATCGCCTTCACGCTTGCCGTCCGTCCCTCGTCGATCGTCTGGCGATTGACTTCGTAGATCTGCCGCAGAATCGCTTCGCGCCGGTCGGCGGTGGTTTCAAGCAGCGCCAGCGTCGAGATCATCTCGTAGTCGACGATATCGCGCAGCGTCCACTTGCCGCCCATCCACGGCCGCGGATACTCCGTGCGCGGCGTCGTATCGGTGGGCGGCGGCAGCGGCGCCGCTGACAGAATCGGCTCGGGGCCATCACCCGTAGGGCGTTGTTCCACGCCAGAGAGATCGCGTCTTACCGCCATCTGCTGGACGACCGGCGCGGCGATGCGCGCGCTGGCGACTTCGGTGAGCAGGCCGATCTGGTTGTGCCACCAGCCGCTCCACGCCAACGCGCCCTCCCAGAAATTTGTGTAGGTCGAGTTGTAGATGATGCCGTCTTTGCCGGCCGTTTCGAGCGCCGCCGCTTGCGACTGACCGAGGATGGTGTTCCACCGGTAGATCACCGGGTGGACGTTCAGGTTGATCGGATCGGTCGCCGGCATCACGAAGATGCGCGGACCATTCGCGCTCATCTGGTGCTGGTCGAGCCAAACCGACGGGAACCAGTCGTGCCAGACCAGTTGCGCCATGTACTGACTTTCTTTCTGCGTGAACATGTACATGTCGCGGTTGCTGTCGTGGCCGACGTACGGGTGATAGAGATACGGAATCGGGCTCGATTCGTACGGGGTGCCGACGTTCCGGTTGAACCAGTCGGTGACGAGAATCTGGCCGTCGGGATTGACGCTCGGTACGAGCAGCAGCACGACGTTGTCGAGGATGTTCTTCGTCGCCGACGAATTGTCGGTCGCGAGATGGTGCACGAGCTCGAGCGCCATCTGCGTCGCGCCGATTTCAATCGCGTGCGTGCTGCAGGTGATGAGGACGACCGCCTTGCCTTGACGGAACAGCTCGTCGCGATCGCGCGCGCTCGGCGTGCCGTTCTGGAAATAGAGCCGGCGTTCGAGCTGCTTGTAGCGATCGAGGTTCTTGAGCGTCTCGGGCGCCGAAATTTCAAGCGCGATGAGTGGGTTGTTCTGTGACGTTTTGCCGAGTTCTCGGACGCGGACGCGATCGGACGTGCTCGCGACCGCCTTCATGTAGTCGACAATCTTGTCCCACCGCGCCAGCTTGTTATCCGTGCCCATCGCGAACCCGATAAACTGTTCGGGCGAAGGCACGCCTGCCGCCGTGGCCACCACCTCGACTGACGGCCGGAGGAGGCTGAGCGCGAGAAGCAAGACGGCGAGGCAGACGAGAGGCCGGAATGCGCGGCGCACGGTCATTGAGACAGAATAGGCCAGCTTTTTGGTCCGAGACAACATGCGAAGAGCAGGTAGAGCCGAGACGCGGATGGACGCCATTCAGGCGCCTATTATCCCGATTGTTGGCGGGTGGATTCGTGAAACGCCGGGGACGATTTCGCTCGGTCAGGGGGTCGTCCACTACGGCCCGCCAGCCGTGGCGGTGGACGCTGTCCGCGACGCGTTAGCGTCATCGTTCGCCCACGAATACGGCGACGGCGGCGGGCTGGCTGTGCTCGTGGACGCGATTCGACGGAAGCTCGCGGCGGACAACGGCATCGACCTCGCGCGCGGCAGCAAGGTGATGGTCACCGCTGGCGCCAACATGGCGTTCATGCACGCGGTGCTCGCCATCACGACGCCGGGCGACGACGTGATCCTGCCCGTGCCGTTTTATTTCAATCACGAGATGGCGATTGAAATGGCCGGGTGCCGCGCGGTGCGGGTGCCGACCGACGAGCGGTATCAGCTTCGGCTCGACGCCATCGAACAGGCCATCACGCCGCGCACGCGGGCCATCGTCACCATCTCGCCAAACAACCCGAGCGGCGCGGTGTTGAGTGAAGCGTCGCTATGCGCGCTCAACGCGCTCTGCCGCGCGCGCGGGATCTATCACATCGCCGACGAGCCCTACGAGTACTTCACCTACGGCGGCGTGCGGCATTTCTCGCCGGGGTCGTTGCCTGACGCAGCCGGACATACGTTCTCGATCTACTCGCTGTCGAAAGCGTACGGCATGCCTGGCTGGCGTGTCGGGTATGTCGTCTATCCGGACGCGCTCGCCTCGGGGATGATGAAGAGTCAGGACACGATTCTCATCAACCCGACGATTGCCTCGCAGGTGGGCGCGGCCGCGGCGCTTGGCGTCGGACGTTCGTACTGCGAACCGTACGTGCGGGAGATGGCATCGATTCGGGACATCGTCGTCTCCGAGCTGTCGTCGTTGGCGCCGCTCGCCACGGTGCCCGCCGCCGACGGCGCGTTTTACGCGCTGCTGCGCGTCAACGCGAACCTCGATCCAGTCACGATCGCCGAACGCCTCATCCGCGAACACAAAGTCGCCGTGATTCCGGGAACCGCCTTCGGCATGGACGGCTGCTACTTCCGCGTGGCGTTTGGCGCGCTGCAAAAAGCGACCGTCGCCGAAGGCATCGGCCGCCTCGTCACCGGTCTCGGCGCGCTGCTCGGCTCGCGTCCGTAAGCGTTAGTGCGAAAATAGACAGCTATGCTTCGAGCCGGAATCGTGGGCTTGCCGAATGTCGGCAAGTCGACGCTGTTTAACGCCATCACCCGCACGCGCAAAGCGGAAGCGGCCAACTATCCTTTTTGCACGATCGATCCAAACGTCGGCATGGTCAGCGTGCCCGATGCGCGGCTCGAGGTGCTGCGCGCGATCTCGAAAACGCAGGTCGTCATCCCCGCGGTTATCGAGTTTGTCGACATCGCGGGGCTGGTGAAAGGCGCCAGCCAGGGCGAAGGACTCGGCAACAAGTTCCTGACGCACATCCGCGAGGTGGACGCGATTGTTCAGGTCGTCCGCTGTTTTGAAGACGCGGACGTGCACCATGTGTCGTCGACGGTCGATCCGGTGCGCGACATCGAGGTGATTAACACCGAGTTGATGCTGGCCGATCTCGAATCGGTCCGGAAGAAGCGCGAGAAGCTGCTGAAGGACATCAAGCGCGGCGACAAATCAGCCGCGGCGGAAGAAGCGGTGCTCGCGAAGATTGAATCGACGCTCGATTCCGGATCGCCGGCGCTCCTGACGCCGCTCTCGCCTGAAGAGCGCGCGCTCTCGGCTGGCTCGTTCCTGCTCACCGACAAGCCGACGATTTTTGCCTGCAACGTCAAGGACACCGAGCTGGCCACCGCGGACAGCAACCCGCACGTGACGCGCGTCCGCGACTACGTGAAGCATCATCTGGCGTGCGAGGCAATCGTCATCAGCGCGCAGATCGAAAGCGAGCTCATCGATCTGGAACCGGCGGACGCGGCGGCGTTCCTGCACGATCTAGGCGTCGAAGAGAGCGGTATCGGCGCGCTGATCCGCGCGACCTACACGTTGCTCGGCCTGCGGACCTACTTCACGGCTGGCGAAAAAGAAGTGCGCGCCTGGACGATCCATGTCGGTGACACCGCGCCGAAAGCCGCGGGGGTGATCCACTCCGACTTCGAACGCGGCTTCATCAAAGCCGAAACCGTCGCCTACGACGACCTCGCGCGTCTCGGGTCCGTCGCGGCGGCGCGTGAAAAAGGTCTCTACCGGATGGAAGGGAAGGAATACGTCGTTCAGGACGGCGACGTGTTGTTGTTCAAGTTCAACGTCTGACAACCGAACGGCGGTGAGACGTCCGGCGCTTCCGCGTCCTCTGCGCAGCCGTCACGCCTTTCGTTCCTTTCACTCGTGTTCCGCGCGTTGGCTTTACGGGCTTCTCTTCTCGTGTCGCCGTTAAGACCGCTTCGGCAATGCGGCGGTTGCGTTCAAGCTCCTGCCGCAACTCTTGCTCGGTCGGCAAGTACGTCACGTACTTCGCGGCGAAAAGCTGCTTGTGTTCGCTGAGGATGGAGTAACGCGCCATCGCCTCGTTCTTCTCCGCGCAGAGGATCAGACCAATCGTGGGGCCAGCACCCGGCGTGCGACCCTGCGCATCGAAGAGGCGGACGTAGCTATCCATCTGTCCGACATCCTGATGCGTAAGCTTACCGAGCTTGAGATCGACAAGCAGGTAGCACTTCAGGATGATGTTGTAGAAGACGAGGTCGACGAAGAAATCTTCGTCCTCGAACGTGATCCGCTTCTGTCGCGCGACGAATGCAAAGCCCTTGCCCAATTCAAGGAGAAATTGCGACAGCTTGCTGATGATGGCACTCTCGATGTCGCTCTCACGCAGCGCGGGACCGCCTTGCAGACCGAGGAAATCGAGCACGACCGGCGACTTCATCAGGTCGACGGGCTTCTCGACGGTCTGGCCTCTGCGGGCCAATTCCATCACGCCGTCCTTGTCGCGGCTCTTGAGCAGCCGCAGATGAAGCTGCGTGTGGATCTGGCGTTCGAGGTGTTCGACCGGCCAGTGTTCCCGTTCGGCCTCGATTTCGTAGAAGGTGCGAACCATCGCGGGCTCGACCTTCATCAGCGCGCGATAGTGAGTCCAGCCGAGCGCGGATGAGAATCCTTCGAGCGGCGCTGGGTTCAGCGATGCGAGGGAAACGCCACTTCGCGTGTGGCGAATCTTGCCGGAGGTATCTACGGTCTCCGCATTCGCGAATTCGCCACGTCCGATGTGGCGAATCTTGGGGCGGCGGGATCGGTATGCGATGTAGAACGCTCTGAAATACCGCAGGTTCGTCGACGAATAGCCACGACCGACGCGTGACTGAAGTTGATTCGATAGATTCTCGATCACCTCTTCGCCGTATTCAGCGCGTGGATCGCCACGCTGTATGTACTCGACAATCTCTCGTCCGATGTGCCAGTACAAAAGCACCATCTCGCTATTGACGGTGCGGATGACGCGTGAACGCGCGTCCTCGATGATCGTGACCACGCGATCAACAAGCGCGGCAAAGTTGTTCGCGGGTGCGAGCGTGCGGGATCCCCTTCGCGTGACGGAGACCTTCTTTGCGCGTGCGCTTGACTGCTTCTTCCGCGTGGTCATGACATCTCCTCCTCTTCCTCGTGCAAGGAAGGGATCGCGCGTGTCAGCCGATTCTCGATCAGGCGCGTGAGCCGAGGTTAGACGTCCAGTTCTTCCGCTTCCTCCGCGCGTTCCATGATGAACCGGAAGCGCGCCGAGGCGTCCTTGCCCATGAGCTCGTTGATGACGCGATCGGTCACGAGTTGATCCGTGAC
>JAISPN010000035.1 GCA_031274845.1 Acidobacteriaceae bacterium | reverse complement strand
TGCCGCTCTGGTTGTCGATTGCCACCGGGATTTGGTCGTGCGCGCTCGCCTTCGATCTGACGATCCCGTTCTCTGGCTCGTTCATGGTGATTGCGGCGCTCGTGGTCGGCGTGGCGGTGCCGACGCCTGGCGCCGTCGGCGGATTTCACGAAGCGTTTCTGCTCTCGGCGCGGACATTTTTTGGCGCCGGGACGCAGGCGGCGGTCGCCGCGGCGATTGTGCTGCACCTGTTCTCGACCGTGCCCGTGCTGCTCGTCGGTCTGTTCTTCGCCGCGCAGGAAGGGTTGAATCTGGCCGGCATGAAAGAGATTGCCGAACGCGAACGTCCGAGCGAGGTAGCGTCGACATGAAATGTCCCTATTGCGGTCACCTCAGTGACAAGGTGGTCGATTCACGCGAAGGCAAGGAAGGCGAAGTCATCCGGCGTCGCCGCGAGTGCCTTGGCTGCGGCAAGCGCTTCACCAGCTACGAACGGATCGACGAGATTCCGTACATGGTGGTGAAGAAGGACGGCACGCGCGAGCGGTTCGATCGTCAGAAGCTCATTGGCGGACTGCTCAAGGCGTGCGAGAAGCGTCCGGTGAGTCTGGTGGCTGTCGAAGCGATTGCCGATCGTGTCGAATCGACGCTGCAGGAGCGGCCCGAACGCGAGATCGCCACCGCCGAGATCGGCGCCTTCGTTATGGAAGAATTAAAGACGCTCGACAAAGTGGCCTACGTCCGGTTTGCCTCGGTGTATCGGCACTTCCGCGACATCGGCGAGTTCATGAATGAGCTTGAGGATCTGCTGAACTCGAAAGAGTAGATGCGTGCCGCTTACGTCCATCGCGTCACATGGCGACACGGCTGCGGCGGCACAGCCAGCGCGGCGTCCGTTCCGCGATAATCCACGTCTCATCCTCGCCGGCATCGCCCTGTTCCTGGCGGTGCTCATCGCCATCATCGCGCTCGCCAACGGATCGACCCGCTACTCTGCGGATTTCCTGTCGGAGTTCGTGCTGTACGGCCTGCTCGCCGCCGACCTGACGATGCTCGCGGCCCTCGTGTTTGTGCTCGCGAGGAATATCGTCAAGCTCGTCGTCGAACGGCGGCGCGGTAAAACCTTCGCCCGTTTTCGCGCGCGTCTCGTCGCGTTGCTGCTCGGCATGACGGTCGTGCCCGCGGTGCTCGTCCTGGCCGTGGGCAGCGAGCTCATTCGCACGAGCGTCGACCGGTGGTTCAACGCGCCGATGGACGACATGCTCAAGGCGGCGAACCAGATTGCCGGTGACTACTATCACGAGCGCCAACTGCTGGCGTCGGATCAGGCCGCGCGTTTGGCCCGCGTGCTTGGCATGTTCGACCTGACGGCCACCAACGCGGCGGCCTTCCGCGATCGTCTGGCGACGGAGGTGGCGTCGCAGCGCGTCCAGATCGTCGACATGTACCGCCGGAGCGACACGAGCGATCTGCAGGCACTCGATCCGATCGTCAACGCGCCGGGAGGCGCCGTCCCGCCCGGCTACACGCGGCAGATGGCCGACAGCATTGCCCGAGAAACCTTGCAGCGCGGGGCGCCAGCGCAAAGCATTCAATCGCTCGGGGCGTCTGGCGATCTCGTTCACGCCGCCGATGTCGTGCGCTCGCCGCTCGATGGACGCATCACCGGCGTGGTCGTCGTCACCGATTACCTGACCGGCGATGTCGCGGTCCGCAGCCGTCAGATGACGCGCGCCTACGAACGCTACAACCAGGACCGTGTGTTGAAGCGTCCGTTGACCGGCGTCTACCTGTCATTCTTTCTAATGGTGACGCTGATGATTCTTGTCGGCGCCACCTGGATGGGGCTGTATCTCGCGAAGCGGATCACGCAGCCGGTGCAGATGCTGGCGGCGGCGGCCAGAGAGATTGGCGCGGGACACCTCGACCAGCACCTCGAATTGCCGCGAGACGATGAGTTCAGCGATCTGACCGAGGCGTTCAACGCCATGGCGGACGACCTCGCGTCGAGCCGTCGCAAGGTCGAGCAGTCAACCATCGAGCTTGAACATCAGCATCAGGATGTCGAACGGCGGCGCCGTTACATTGAAACCATTCTTGAACGGATCACCACCGGCATCATCTCAGTGGAAGCTGGAGGGACGATTGCGACGCTAAACAGCGCCGCGGCGCGTCTGCTCGGCGTGCACCGATCGGCGGTGGGGCAGCCCGCGTGCACGGTGTTCGCGCGCGAAGATCTGCAGCCGCTCGCCGACATGTTGTCGGTGAAAACGCGAACGGCGGAACCGGCCATCCGCGATCTCGTCCTCGCTCGTGGCGGAGAGGAGGCGCATCTTTCTGTCGTCGCCACCTCGCTCGACTGGGAAAGCGACAGCGCCGCCGGACAGATTCTCGTGCTCGACGATGTGACGCCGCTCGTGCGCACGCAGAAAGTCGCCGCGTGGCGCGAGGTTGCGCGCCGGTTGGCGCACGAGATCAAGAATCCGCTCACGCCGATTCAGTTGTCCGCCGAACGGCTCCGGCGTCATTTTGGCGATGCGCCCGCCGGCGCCAAAGCGCTCGTCGACGAGTGCACGAGCACGATCGTCGGCGAAGTTGAATCGCTCAAAGGGCTCGTTGACGAGTTCTCGCAGTTTGCGCGGATGCCGGCGCCACGCGCGGTGCCGACGAATCTTCACGATCTGCTGAACGACACGCTGGGGCTCTACGACGGATTGTTTGCCGATGTCCGGATCGAGCGCCGGTTCATCGAGCCGATGCCGCTCGTGCGTCTCGATCCGGAACAGATCCGCCGCGTCATCATCAACATCGTCGACAACGCGGTTGAAGCGATGGAGCGGCGTGGACACTTGACGATCGAGACGCAGCTCGATGCGGCGAACCATTGCGTCCGTGTCGTGATCGCCGATGATGGCCCCGGTATTCCGCCCGGAGAGCGCGAGAAATTGTTCTTGCCGTACTACTCGACAAAGCGGCGGGGGAGCGGGCTGGGGCTCGCGATCGTGCGGCGCATCATCGCGGAGCATGGCGGCAGCATCGACGTCGCGGACCATGTGCCGCATGGCACCCGTTTTACAATCGAGTTGCCCGCGTGAAACCGACCATCCTGATTGTTGACGACGAACCTGGCGTACGAAGCTCGCTGAGCGGCGTGCTGCGCGACGAAGGCTACACCGTGGAAGCGGTGGCGAGTGGCGAAGCGTGCCTCGATCGCGTCACGCGTGGGCCGGTCGATCTGATCGTGCTCGATGTCTGGCTGCCAGGCATGGACGGCCTTGCGACGCTGTCGCGGTTGCGTGAACGTCAGGTGGATGCGCAGGTCGTGCTGATTTCCGGCCACGGGAACATCGAGTCGGCGGTGCGCGCCATCAAGCTTGGCGCGTTTGATTTCGTCGAGAAGCCGTTGTCGCTTGAGAAAACCGTCCTTGTCGTCCGGAACGCCCTGCGGCAGCGGCGGCTTGAAGCCGAGAATCAGGTGCTGCGTGCCCGCGTCGAGAAGATGCGGGCGATGGTGGGCGAGAGCGACGCGATGCGGCAGCTGCGCGATCAAATCGCCATGGCGGCGCCGACAAACGGCCGCGTGCTGATCTACGGTGAGAACGGCACCGGCAAGGAACTCGTCGCGCGGACGATTCATGGCCTCAGCCGCCGGCGGTTGGCGGCGTTTGTCGACGTCAACTGCGCGGCGATTCCGGAAGAGCTGATCGAGAGCGAGCTCTTCGGTCACGTGCGCGGCGCGTTTACGGGCGCCGTCGCGGATCGGCGTGGCCGTTTCGAAAGCGCGGACGGCGGGACGATTTTCCTCGACGAGATCGGCGACATGAGTCTGAAGACGCAAGCCAAGGTGCTGCGCGTGCTTCAGGAAGGGACGCTGGAGCCGGTGGGCGGCACCGCGCGGGTCACGGTGAATACGCGCGTGCTGGCGGCGACGAACAAGGATCTTCAGTTCGAGATCAAGAACGGCGCGTTCCGCGAAGACCTCTACTTCCGCCTCAGCGTGATTCCGATTTTTGTCCCCGCGCTGCGCGACCGCCCCGAGGACATTCCACTGCTGGCCGATCACTTCATGGTGGAGTTTGCGCGGGAGTACGGGCGCCGGTTGAAGCACCTCGAACCGTCGGCGGCCACGGTGCTTCAGGAGTACGGCTGGCCGGGCAACGTGCGCGAGCTTCGCAATGTCATCGAGCGCGTGATGATCATGGTGCCGGGAGACGCCGTGACCGCTGACGATCTCAGTTTCCTCGGCACGGCGAGCGCGGCGCGGCGATCCGTGGCGGTCAGCGACGAAGAGCAGCTCACGCTGCACGAAGCGCGCGATCGATTCGAACGCGACCTGATTCTCCGGACGCTCGCCGCGCAGCAAGGCAATATGTCGCGCACGGCCGACGTCCTCGGCGTCGAGCGCAGCAACTTGTACCGCAAGATGCGCGCGTTCGGCATCGCCCCGGCACGGTAATCATCTGGTCATTGCGCCCTCTCCCCCACCCCCTCTCCCACACGGGCGAGGGGAGTTGCAACGCGGCATGAGCGCCCCTCTCACACGTGTGGGAGAGGGGGTGGGGAGAGAGAATCTCAATCGCCAGATGACGAGATGATTAGATGAAATGTTCAATCATCCGATCGGGACTGAAGTCGTGTAACCGCAGATCGTCTGCGGTGGCGCCGCCCAAGGCGGCTTTGGGGATGAGGCCAATCAGTTCGCTCTCGGCGATCTTGATGCCGAGACGCGCGGCTTCCATGGTGACCCGTTCGAACACATCTCTCATGGTGGTGCGCGTGATGTCGGTCAGGTTCATCGACACTTGCGCGCGGCGGCCGCCGTCGATGGCGAGTCCAAGCGCTTTAACGGCCGGCAAGCCACCGTCGCGTTCGCGGATCGTTGTGGCAATCGCGCGCGCGAGATCGATCCGATCGGTGGCGAGGTTGATGTTGTAGGCGACGAGAAACGGACGTGCGCCGACGACGGTTGCGCCAGCCGTGGGATGCGGGACGGACGGGCCGTAGTCGGGGCGCCACACCGCGTTCGTCATTTTGGCGGCGAGTCCTTCGAACTCGCCACGGCGGATGTCTTCGAGTCGACGGCGTTCGGGACGAAGCGCCGCTCGTTCGTAGAGATAGACGGGGAGTTGAAATCGTTCGGCGATGTCTTGCGCGAACGTTCGTGCCAGCGCCACGCACTCGTCCATTGTCGTTTCGCCGATCGGAACAAACGGCACAACATCCACGGCGCCGATGCGAGGGTGTACGCCACGCGCCTCGCGCAGATCGATGCGATGGATGGCGCGCTCCACGACGCGGCCGAGCGCCTCGTGGAGCGCGGCGGCGTGTCCAAGCAGCGTAAAGACCGAGCGATTGTGCGAGGCGTCGGCGGAGTAGTTCAGCAGGCGGACGTCTGGCGTGGCGGCGATGTCGCGCGCGCACGCGTCGACGACCTCGACGCGTCGTCCTTCGCTCAGGTTCGGCACCGATTCGATGAGCATCGCCTGACAGCATCCTACCGTGACGGCCGTATTTTGAAGCGAAGGCCCACGCCCTCGCGCGGTATACTGACGTGACTCGACTCTCCTGACCTATGTCCGATCCGCTGCGCACAGACACCTCAAGCACGCGTGGCTCCGTGTCGACCGCGGATCGTGACGCCAAGATCGAAGCCCTCCTGCTTACAGGTCTCGAACACTACTTCGGCGCGCGCTACGAACAGGCGATCAACGTCTGGACGCGGGCGCTGTTCCTCGATCGCAGTCACGCGCGGGCACGCGCCTACATCGAACGCGCGCGCATCGCGCAGGCGGAGCGTCAGCGCGAATCCGAAGAGCTGCTGCAACAGGGCGTTGCCGCGTTCGAGAGCGGCGACGGCGTGGAGGCGCGGCGTCTTCTGGAAGCGGCGCTGGCGCAAGGCGCGCCGCCGGATCAGGCGCTCGCGGTGCTCGATCGGCTCACGCGCGTCGAGCAGGGGAGCGCGGCGGCTGTGCCGTTGCTCATCACCGAATCACTTTCGCCACGTCCGCCGCGCAACCGGACGGCGTGGCGCATCGGGTGGGGCGTCCTCGTGGCGCTGGCGCTGGTTATCGTTGGCGCGGCTCTTTTCGCGACCGGCGCGTTCCGATCGGAATTGCGCACGGTGCTCTATCGTTCACCCGCGCCCACGGCCGTACACGTCAACGAGACCGAGCCGCCGCTCCCGCGACGTGGTGAACTCGCGCTCGCAAAGGCGCGCGCGCTTGTCGCGGAAGGACGGCTGCGCGACGGTCTGTCCGCGCTCGATGCGGTCTGGCCGACCGATCCGGAGAAGCCGGACGCGGATCAACTGCGTGCGCAGGTGCAGCGTCAACTGATCGACCTCGTGACCACGGTCACGACGGCTCACGAGGGGGGCGTGCCGTGAAGTGTCCGAAGTGCGGCTATCTCGGCTTCGAGCCGGCGGATCGCTGCAAAAATTGCGGCTACGACTTTGCGCTCGCGACGCCCACGCGGCCGCTCGACGATTTGCCGATGCGTGCGCCCGAGGGGCAGGACGAACAGGTGATGCCGGATTTTGCGCTGGGTGTGCCCGATCGCGCGTCCGGGTTGCCGCTCTTTGGCGAGGCCGACGATGACATGCCGCTGATTACGCGGCCGTCGCCGCCGCGCGCGCCGCTGGCTGTCCGGCGGGCGACGCCGGAGGTGCCACGGCTTCGCACCGAGTCGCGGCTCTCTTCGCTGGAACTGCCGCTCGGGAGCAACGAGCCGTCCACGCCTGTGCCCTCTTTGTCGCGTCCGGCGCCTGTGCGCACCACGGTCGGCGTGACGCCGGCGGTGACGCGCGCCGTGGCGCCTCCGATCGAAGAACAGGTGCCGGCGCATCTGGCCGCGCGTCTGGTGGCGGCCGTCATCGATCTGGCAATTCTCGTCACGATCGATCTGCTCATCGTGTATCTGACGCTCAAGATCGCGGGCATCACGCGCGAGGAGTTCGCTCTCCTGCCGAAGATTCCGCTGGCGATCTTTTTGCTCGCGCAGAATCTGGGATATCTGATGGTGTTCACCGCCAGCGGACAGACGATCGGCAAGATGGCCAGCGGCATCAAGGTCGTGTCGGCGGAAACAGAGGGCGCTCCGTCGCTGGCGGCGGCCGCGCGCCGGACGCTGGTCTGGGTGGCGCTTGCCGTGCCCGCGGGCCTCGGTTTTCTCTCGACGCTTGGCGCCGACCGCAGAGGTCTGCACGATCGTCTGGCCGCGACGCGCGTCGTGCGCGCGAACGTCTAACCTTCAGTCTTCTATCGGTCCATCCTGATGCGTCCTATTGCGCTTGCTCTTGCTACGTCGTTCGGTGTCGGCTACGTGCCCGTGGCGCCGGGCACATTCGGGTCCGCCGTCGGACTCCTCCTCTGGTGGTTCTTGCCGCACGACATCGCCTGGCAAACCGCGGCGTCGCTCGTGCTGTTTGCGGCCGGCACCTGGAGCGCGTCGATTGCCGAGACGCACTTTGGCAGCACCGACCCCAGCGCGGTTGTCGTCGACGAGGTGATGGGGATGCTGGTGACGCTCGTCGGTCTTCCCGTGGGCTGGATGGGGGCGCTGCTCGCGTTCTTCCTCTTTCGCCTCTTCGACATCATCAAGCCGTGGCCGGCGAATCGGTTCGAGGCCTTGCACGGCGGCTTCGGCATCATGGCGGACGATTTCATGGCCGGGGTGTACGGCAACCTCGCGGCGCGTCTCATCCTCTGGCTCACGGCCGGCCTCGTCGCGTGGTGAGATGAACGCCTGGATCATCGCGGTGGGCAGCGAGCTGCTGACCCCGTTCCGTATTGACGCCAACTCACTGACGATCACCGAGCGGTTGAACGCCGTCGGGTGCACCGTCTGTTTCAAGGCGGTAGTGGCCGACAACGTGGTGGATCTGTCGGCGCTCATGGCGCGCGCCGTCGGCGAGGTCGATCTGGTGGTCTGCACCGGCGGCCTCGGACCGACGGACGACGATGTGACGCGCGAGGCGCTGGCGGCGGCGCTTGGCCT
>JAISPN010000016.1 GCA_031274845.1 Acidobacteriaceae bacterium | reverse complement strand
GCTGGTGCCATGATTTTCTGGAGAGACTTGTGGCGCGTAGGCGACGCGATTCTCCGGCGGATTCCCCGCCTGCGCGGTGCCCATGTCTTTCTTCGGATCGATGAGCGCCGCGCGGCTGGCGATGTAACCTTTGTCCAGCAGGCCGTTCACCATTGCCGCCGAGACATCACCCAGATATTTGGCGCGGTCGGCGTAGGCCAGACGGCTGGCCTGCGTGAAGAGGTGTGTTTCGAGCAGCGAATTGGGCTTGAGATCGCTGGCGGGAAAACGCTGAAGCATTCCGAGAATCTGCACGATGGCGACGCCGCCCGACGAGGGGAGCCCCATGGAGCAGAGATGCCAGGTGCGATAGTCGCCGCAGACCGGATTCAGTTCGCGCGCCTGGAAGCCAGCGAGATCGGCCATGGTCATGCCGCCCTGATTCTTGCCGGGCGCATGTTGCACGGCATCGACGATCGCTTGCGCGATGGGGCCGGTATAGAACGCCTTGGCGCCACTAGCCGCGATGGTGCGGAACGTCTGCGCCAGCTCGGGATTCTTGAAAATCTCGCCTTCCTTCATGGGCGTGCCGTCGGCGTGGAAAAACATGCGGGCGATGTCGGGCATGTTCTTCATGCGGGCGGACCCTTCGATCGTGCGCGCCAGCTTGGGACCGATCGGGAAGCCGTTCTCCGCGATGCGGATGGCGGGCTCGAATAACTTCGGCCACGGCAGCGTGCCGTACTTCTTGTGCGCCAGCTCCATCATGCCGACGACGCCCGGAATGCCGACCGACAAGCCGCCGGGAATCGGATCGTTGTGCGCGCGCGGCTGACCCGTGGCATCCAGAAACATGCCCGGTTTGGCGGAAGCGGGCGCCACTTCGCGGCCATCGAAGCTGGTGGTCTTTTTGGCCTGCGGATCGTAGACCAGCATGAACGCGCCGCCGCCGATGCCAGACGATTCAGGTTCGACCAGATTCAGCACCAGTTGCGTGGCGATGGCGGCATCGACGGCCGAGCCGTGCGCCTTCAGCATTTCGAGACCCGCCGCGGCTGCCAAAGGATTGGCGGCGGCGACCATCATGTGAGGCTGGAAATTCTTCGGTGTGGTCTGCGCCGTGGTGGTCAGCGTGGCGCACGCGAGCAAGGCAAGAATCCGCAGAGCTTTCATGAATGTCTCCGCGCGTATGCTACGAAAGCGGACGGCAATATAAAAGCCCAGCCGTGGGGCTTTTTGTGGCGCTGCGGATGGCGACTCAACCTTTCCGGTCTCCTCGATTATTCAGCCGCCATCGCGTCCGCAATGATCTGACGGTCTCGTTCTCCAATTTCGATCAGCCCGTAGCGAAGCTGATAACCCCAATGCTGACGATCCGCCGTGAGGTCCAACCGTTTAAGCAATGGCGCAATGGGGTGTTCCCGTGCCGTCAGCCAACGCACGTCGCGGCGCCAAGGGATAAAACCGTTTCCCATATCGAAGGTGTAAGGATCGCCAGTCGCCACGCGGCCGATGGCCGTTAAGGATTGCAGGCGATCTTTTCCTCGAAAAGCGGTGCTGGGCGAGTAGTAAATCACCCAGTCATCGGGACGCAGGCGGCGTAGTGGCGCGGCCTTGCCGTGACAGACCTGCATGAAGCCGTTGGCGCGGCCGATGCGAACACGATCCGCCGAAGCAACAGCCAGCCAGTTGCGTGTGGGCATATTCAGGCGCTTGCTCGGGCGTAGCTGATGAAGCTGGCCGTTTGAGTTGCGGCACCCTTGAGTTGATTCTGTGCAACGACGCGACGCCAGAAAAAACCCAGCAATCCCCAAACCTCCACCGTGAAACGGATGGTTGTCTGGTTGTTCCCCGGTAGAAATTCGTGCGAGGTGCGCATCTTGGCCAGAGGCAAGTGCGAGATATCCACAAACTGGTATGGCTTGATTTCGTCGATGGACATTTTTACCTTGGGACCCCCTTAGGTTTCAAGATGAAGGACGCCCCCTTTTTTGCGGGACCTTCCAGCTTTGTAAACTCAATCCCCGTGTCCCACTTGTTCCAGTTGTTGATGTCCGTGATGGCGCGATACAGCTTGTCCGCGGCGACATCTGTTGTGGTTTCATATCGACCCTGCCACATGTGACTCTCCTGAAAACGCCTGACGACGAATGCACGCGCAAACAATGATTGATGCGCGAGACCTGACGTGATGCTAGGAGATGCCGCTGTCAGTTTGTGGCAGTAGTGTGATGTTGCCGCGCGTCACCGCTTCAAGGCGTTGCCGGAATACCTTCCTGCTCCCGCCATTGCCGCAGTAAGGTTTGACGCGTCACGGGGTAGCGTTCGTCCTGCACATTCAGGGCAATGATTCTGTCCACGCGGAAGTGACGGAGCGCCTTGCGTCGCTCGCACCAGGCGGCCAGCATGCGTACGCGATCGAAGAAGCCAAGGGCGAAAGGCCAGATGGTGCGCTCGCTCTCGTTTCCCTTCAGGTCGCGGTAGCGGATCGACAGTTTCCGCTGTTGCCGGATCGATTTGCGCAGCATCGGCATGTGCGCGTGCCCATCAGGAACAGCGTGTGATGGTCCGATTAGTAGCGCCTGATCGTCCAGCGATGGCCGCAGGCTGTCAGGTAACACCGCCGCGATTTTCGCCAAGGCATTTTGCGCGTCATGCGCCAGCTCTTGATCCGTGCGTTGCGATACCCAACGGGCGCCCAACATGAGCGCCTCCAGTTCTTGCGCGGAGAACATCAGCGGCGGCAACAAAAAGCCGGGGCGCAACACGTAGCCAATGCCGGGCTCGCCCTCGATGTGCGCTCCCTGCGCCCGCAGGCTGGCCATATCGCGGTAGAGCGTGCGCAGGCTGATGCGTAACTCCGCTGCCAATGCCGTGCTGGTGACGGGGCGGCGATGACGGCGCAAGCACTGCATCAATTCCAGCAGGCGCTCGGAGCGGGACATGGACGGCCTAGCGGGATGGCGTGTTGCCGGCGGTGCGGAGCCAGTCGATGAGCGCCGTGCTCACGGCGGCGCTGATGTCGTGCGACGGGAGCGTGGCATATTCGTCTGCTTCGCCTGTCGTCGCCGGGACGAGCAGGTGGTTGATGCCGGGCACATGCACGGCCGTCACGGGACGGGCTTTCTTCCGTCCCTTGGCGAGCGTTTCCCACGTGCTGGCGCTCGTTGCGGGAATCTGGCGATCGAGGTCGCCTTGCAGCACGAACAGCGGTTGATCGACATCCTTCATCAACTTCGCCGGATCGAATTTGAGGAAGCTTTCGAAATACGGCGTTTCCGCCTGCTGCCGCGTCGCCTTCGGCAGGTTCATCGTCTCCCAGCCTTTGCCGGTCAGCACCGCTTGCTGAATCTGTTTTTGCAACGCGACGGTTTTCGCGCGTTCCTCGGCAGGGCGATTCGATCGGTCGAGGCCATGTTCAAGCTGGTAGAGATTGAGGTCGACGCCCGTCGTGCCAGATGTCGAGAGCAGCGCGACAGCGGCGACGCGGTTGTTGTTGGCGGCCGCGAGCAGCGCCACCCATCCGCCCTCGTCGTGTCCAAGCACAGCGATGCGGCGGCGGTCGACGTCCTTCCGGTTCGACAAGAAGAGCACGGCCGCTTTGGCGTCTTCGGCGTATTCAGCCAGCGCCGCGGCTTCGGGACGGCCGCCACTCTTGCCGACGCCGCGTTTGTCGTAGCGCAAGACGAGCCAGCCAGCATCCGCCAGCCGCGTGGCGAGCTGACCGAAGATTGCGACGCCCGACTGCACTTCGTCGCGATCGGTTTGTCCGGCGCTGCTGACGAACACTACCGCGGGAAATGGCCCCGTGCCAGTGGTTGGTTTCGAGATCGTGCCGGCGAGAGAAAAGCCGTTGGCGGGGACAAACACCGATTCGTCGTTCGGCCGCGCCATCGTGACGACGCGTGTGCCGACCGAGGCGATATCGTCGCGAGCGAAATCGATCCCTTGCGCGGGCAAGGTGACGCGAAGCAGCCGTCCCTCGTCGTCACCCCAGAATTCAACCGTCTGCGGCGGCAGGTTCGGCACGTGCACCAAGACGTGCGTGCGCTGGACGGCAATGCGCCGCGAGACGGTTTCAATGGTTTCGGACGTGGACTCGGTGACCTCTAATGAAAAGGAACCGGCGGGAGGCAGATACACCGGCAACGAGTCGCCCACCTTCGCGTGCTGCAACCGTGCCGCGACCGCTTCGTACGCCGCGACAGGGCCGTCCGGCAGCAGCACCGATTGCGGATCGATGACGTCGGTCTTCTCCATGCGCTGACCGTCCGTCGCGACGATGATGTTTTTGGCGGAGCTGCCGTCGATGGTCGTTTGCAGCGAGCCGTCCTTGCCGAGCATCGTCACTTCGAGCGTGAGATCCCGAGGCCGCCAGTTGCCGTCGTAGCGAAGGCGGAACGTGCGCAGCGTCGTGTCGACCGGAGGTCCGATGCGGCCTGTGCTTGAAATCGTCCAGCCGTCCGCGGTGCGCTCGACAGACACCTGTTCCGTGCCGAGCATGGCGCCGCGCACAAACACTTCGAAATTGGCGGGCTGCGCGCCGGCCGCGGCGGCGCGGCCGAGCGTGGCTAGGAGCGTCAGCGCTACCGCCAGAACCGGGCGGGTAAAATGACTGGAACGCATCGCGTGAGCATAACACCTGTGCCGTTGGCTCTTTCGTTAGATATGTATCGTCGCGCCCACAGCCACGTCGCGCTGGCTGAACGGCACGATCGCGCGTGGATTGTGCTCTCTGGCGCGGACCGGCGCGGCTACCTGCACGGACTGCTGACCAACGACATCCAGTCGCTTGAGACAGGTGCCGGATGCTACTCGGCGTACCTCACGCCGCAGGGGAGGCTGATTACGGACCTGTGGGTCTACGAGCTTGGCGACGTGCTGCTCGTGTCGCTCGACCGCTCCGTCAAGGACAACCTGCTCGCGAAGCTCGATCAGTTCATCTTTTCAGAAGACGTGCGGCTTGGTGATGTCACAAAGACATACGCGGCGATGGCTGTCGTCGGTCCCGAGGCGGCAGCGCTTCTCGCCTCGACGCTCGATATCGATGCGGCGCGACTTGAATCGTTGCCCGAGCATGGCAATCTTCGCGCGGCGTTTGCGGAGCAACCGGCGATTGTCCTGTGCACGTCCGATCTTGGCATTCGCGGATTCGACGTTCTGATACCGATGGCGGTGGCTGACGATTTCAGGAAAGCGCTGCAACGGCGCGGCGCCGCGTGGCTTGACGCGGCAACCGCGGAGGCAATTCGTATCGAGGCGGGAATTCCGAAGTTCCATCAGGACATGGACGAGACGACGATTCCACTTGAAGCCGGGATCGAGTCGCGCGCGATCAGCATGACGAAAGGGTGCTACGTCGGTCAGGAAGTCATCGTCCGCGTGCTGCACCGCGGACATGGCCGCGTCGCGAAGAAGCTGGCCGGTCTGGTGATCTCGGGCGATGCGTCGATTGCGCGTGGCGCGAGCATTGACATAGCGGGAACGTCAGTAGGGACGGTGACGAGCGTCACCTGGTCACCGCGACGACAGGCGCTGATTGCGCTCGGCTACGTGCGCCGTGACTGTCTCGCGCCGGGCACCGCTCTCGCGGTCGCCGGTCACGACGCGACGGTCGTGGCGCTGCCGTTTGCTGCTGATGTGCCGCCTGACGTGTCACTTAGCCACTGAATCAACTCGGCGTCTGCGGGTGGAAATTCGAGACCGGCGAGTTCATTTCGCGCCGCCCACCGCATCTCCTGATTCAGGAGCGGCTTTGGTTCGTCATCGGATGTGCACGTCAGAAAGTGCAGTTCCACGACGCGATCGTCGTAGGCGTGTGAGGTCGTCAACAGTTCGCGGCCGATGACGGCGGTGATGCCGAGTTCCTCGAAGAGCTCACGCCCGAGACACGCTTCGAGCGTTTCGCCCGGCTCGCACTTGCCGCCCGGAAATTCCCAGACGCCTTCAAGGTGCGTCCCCTTCAGCCGTCGCGTGATGAGAATCCGGCCGTCACGTTCGAGGATGGCGGCGGCCACGACAAGACGGGTCACGATCGCTCCGGCGTGAAGGGATACGAGCGGCAGCTCTTGGCCATCGGGCAGACGAGGCATTTCGGCTGTCGCGCCGTGCAGACCATCGCGCCGAAATCCATCAACGCCTGATTGAAGTCGAACACGTGACGATACGGGACGAGCGCTTCGGAGATCGTCCAGAGATGCTTCGTCATCGCGTGACTCTTCGGTTCGCCACGGCCGACAAACAGGCGAAACAGCACGCGCGCGACGTTGGTGTCTAAAATCGCCGCGCGCTCACGGAACGCAAAGCTGCGGATGGCGCCCGCGGTGTACGCGCCGATGCCTTTGAACGAGAGCAGCGTTTCCTCGTCGGAGGGGAGTTGCCCGTCGTAGCGTTCGACCGCTTCGCGCGCGATCGATTGGAGACGCCTTGGGCGGATGTTGTAGCCGAGCGGGTACCACGTGGTCGTGACCTCTTGCTCGGGCGCGTCAGCGAGCGCGTGCAGCGAGGGAAATTTTTCGAGCCACTCCGCGTACTTTGGCAGCACGCGATCGACCTGCGTCTGCTGCAACATGATCTCGGAGACGAGAATGTGGTACGGGTCGTCGGTCTTGCGCCACGGTAGATCGCGGCCGTGTCGTTGATACCAGGTGAGCAACCGTTGCCGGAAGCGGCGTCTCTCGGGCGGAGCGGGAATGGGTGGCAGTTGTGGGGCGCGCTTCGGCGCGGTTCGCTTCGGGGGCATCTCGTATAATTTGCGAGGTTCTCACGTGACACTCTACACGCGGACAGGGGATGCGGGCGAGACCTCGCTCTTCGGTCACCATCGCGTCAGCAAAGCCGCTCCGCTCGTCGATGCCTACGGCGAGGTCGACGAGTTGAACGCCTGGCTCGGCTTCGTGCGATCGTACCGGCTCGATCCGGACATCGATACGCTCCTCAGGGAGATTCAGCGTGACCTCTTTGCCATAGGCGCGCAGCTTGCCGATCCCTCCAATCGGCTGACGCCGCGCGTGACGAAGGCGGTGGTCGGCGACGCGGATGTCGAACGTCTCGAACAGGCGATCGATCGTTTCGACGCGGAGCCGCCCGCGTTGCGGAAATTCATTCTCGCTGGCGGCGCGCCAGCCGGGGCCGCCATGCACGTCGCGCGGACGGTGTGCCGTCGCGCGGAGCGGCGCATCGTCTCTCTGGAGCCGCCGGCCGACGCGGTGATTGTTCGCTACATCAACCGGTTGTCCGACCTCCTGTTCGCGCTCGCGCGCGTCGTGAACTGCCGCTGCCAGATTCCCGAGACCGAGTGGTAGCGCGGAGCCAGCCAGATCACCGTTCCAGCCAGGTCGCGCAGGCGTATGCGGCGTGCGCGGCCTTTGCGCGCGAGCACTACGAAAATTTCCCCGTGGCGTCGCTGCTGCTCCCGGCGGCGATGCGGCCGCACATCGCGGCCATCTACGCGTTCGCGCGCATTGCTGACGACATGGCCGACGAAGGCGTCGAGGCGGCCGAGACACGCCAGCGCAGATTGCTCGCGTGGCGGCAACAGCTTCACGATGCGGTGAGCAATCGAGAGGCCGCGCCAGCGCGCGTCCTTTCCCGCGACGAGTGTGTCCTGATGGCGGTCGCCGACACGATCCGCGTCCGGGAACTGCCGCTCGCGTTGTTTGACGATCTCATCAGCGCCTTCACGCAAGACACCACGACGCGGCGGTACGACTCGTGGGAGGACGTGATGTCGTACTGCCGCCGCTCGGCGAATCCGGTCGGCCGGCTCGTGCTGCTCGTTGCCGGCGATCGTCGCGCCGATGTCGCAGTGTCGTCGGATGCTCTCTGCACGGCGTTGCAGCTCACAAACTTCTGGCAAGACTTCGGCCGCGACTGGACACACGGCCGGCTGTACGTGCCGCAAGAGGTACTACGTACCTCTGGCGCGCGCGAAGCGGATCTTGCCGCCGGGTGCTGGACGCCGGAGTGGACGCGCGCGATTGAGACGTGCATCGAGACGACGCGCGATCTGTTCGGTCGCGGACGCCGTGTCGCGGACGCCATGTCGGGGCGTCTACGGGTCGAGCTTCGCGCGACGTGGCTTGGCGGGCGTCTCGTCCTCGATCGCATTGCCGCGCATCCGCATCTGGTTATGACGGAGCGGCCAACGGTTCGACGTAAGGATGCGCCGCGGTTGGTGTGGCAGCTTCTCTGCTGGCGGACGGAGACGCGGTAGTGGCGAGGAAGACAAGCTTTTACTACTCGTTTCTCGTGCTCCCTGCCGACGAGCGTCACGCCATCGTTGCCGTGTGGGACTTTTGCCGCGCGGTTGATGACGCGGTTGACGAGGCGGCGACGGACCAGCCAATCGAGATCGGCCGCGCGGCGCTCGATGAATGGCGATCCGAGTTGGCGCGCTGCTACGGCGCCGGCGCTCCGTCAACGCCGCAAGGACGCGCGCTCGTGCCGTTCATCAAGATGTTCGATCTGCCGCGTCAGGCGTTTGAAGATGTGATTGACGGCGTTGCGATGGATCTCGATTGCCGCTCTTACGAGACGTTTGACGATCTGTTGCAGTACTGCCGGCGGGTCGCGTCAGCGGTCGGGATGATCTGCATCCGGATCTTCGGCTGCCGGAATCAGGCGTCGACCGAATACGCGCTGCACCTCGGCATCGCGCTTCAGTTGACGAACATCCTCCGCGATGTCGGCGACGACCTGACGCGCGGCCGGATGTATCTGCCGCTCGAAGACCTGAGAGTCGCCGGCTGTTCGCGCGACGATCTCGCGCGGCGGATCGTCACCGAGCCGGTGCGCCGTTTGCTCGCGTTCGAGTGCGAGCGGACGCACGAGTTCTATCGCCGCGCCATCGCCGCGCGCCCCGACGAAGATCGCAAGCGTCTGGTGTGCGCCGAAATCATGCGCGCGGTGTATGCCGAAACGCTCACGCGCATCGAGCGGAGCGGCTACGACGTGTTTACGGGACACGCGCGCGTGCCGCGTCCGCGTCAGGCGCTCATCGCGCTGCGGCAGTGGCTGTGGCCGCGGTGAGCCGCTTCGATGCGATTGTGGTTGGCGGCGGCTGCGCGGGACTGAGCGCCGCGGTGCGGCTTGCCGGTGGCGGCGCCAAAGTTCTCGTGCTTGAAGCGCGCAGCCGGCTTGGCGGACGAGCCACGACATTTCAGGACCGCGTGACGGGTGAGCCGGTCGACAACGGTCAGCATGTGCTGCTCGGCTGCTATCGAGAGACGCTCGCGTTTCTTTCCGCGATTGGCGCGCGCGATCGCGTGCGCGCGCAGCCGAATCTCAGCGTGACGATGATCGATGAGGCGGGGACGCGTACGGAATTGACGTGCCCACCGTGGCCAGCGCCGTGGCACCTGCTGGCGGGCGCGTGCCGCTGGTCCGCGCTCGGCTGGTCCGATCGTCTGGCGCTGCTGCGGATGGCGGCGCCGATCCGGGCGGAGGCAGGCGCGCCTTCGAACGAGACCGTTCAGTCGTGGCTCGCGGCGCACGGACAGACCGAGCGCCTCCTGAGGTTCCTGTGGGAACCGCTCGTCCTCGCGGCGATGAATCAGCCGATGGATGCCGTCTCTGCCGCGCCGTTTCAGCGTGTCCTCGCCGAGATGTTCACCGGGTCGTCAGAGAACTCCGCCGTCGTGCTTCCCGCGCGTCCGTTGATTGAGATGTACGCGGAGCCCGCGCGCGAGTACATCACGCGAGCCGGTGGCGACGTGCGGCTGAGCACGCCGGCGACAGTGAATGTGCAAGGCAGGCGGATCGTTGTGACGGCAGGGCGCGAGACATTTGAATCGAGCGCGACGATTGTGGCGGTCCCGTGGGTCAAGCTTGACACCACCATCACTGGCGAGACCGCGCCGCTCGCGTCGACGCTTGCCGCCGCTGCCGCAACGAAGCCGTCGCCGATCGTGACGGTGAACCTGTGGTACGACGCGCCGATTTTCGATCGGCCGTTCGTCGGGTTGCCCGGCCGCACCGCGCAGTGGCTGTTCGATACGGCGGCAATCGTGCCGGGGATGACGCATCTGTCGATTGTGTCGAGCGGCGCGACGGCGTTACTGACAGAGACGAACGACGCCATTGTTGCAATGGCGGACGCGGAGCTTCGCGCGTCCATTCACGCGGCGCGGAATGCGAGGATCGTCAAGAGCACGGTCATCCGTCAGCCGCACGCAACCTTCTCGCTCGCGCCCGGCCAGCCGCCGCGCCCCGCGACGGCAACCGCGCTGCCACGGCTGTGGCTCGCCGGGGATTGGATCGAGACGGGGTTGCCCGCTACGATCGAGAGCGCCGTCCGGAGCGGACATGCCGCCGCGGATCGAGCGCTCTCATCCGGCACATCTTCATGAACTCTGTCGTCGTCCACTACAAAGAACTCGCCCTCAAGGGGCGGAATCGCCCGTGGTTCATCCAGGTGCTCGTCCGTAATTTGCGGCGGGCGCTCGTTGATCTCAATGTTCAGAGCGTCCGTTCGGTGATGGGACGGATTGAGATCGAGCTTGGCCACGATGTGCCGTGGGAGACCGTCAGCGACCGCGTCGCGCACGTGTGCGGCATCGCCAACTACTCGAAGGCGGGGCGCGCCCCGCACGATCTCGACGAGCTGGCCGCGGCGATCTTGAAAGATCTCGGCGAGCGCCACCCTTCGTCGTTTCGCGTCAGCGTGCGCCGCGCCGACAAACGCATTGCGCTCACCTCGCCGCAACTCGAACGCGAAGTTGGCGGACGCATCAAGGAAGCCACCGGATGGCGGGTCAACCTCCGTGAGCCGGAGCTGACCGTACACGTCGAGATGTTGCCGGCCTACGCGTTTTACTACTTCGGCAAAGAGCCGGGTGTTGGTGGACTGCCGACGGGCACGAGCGGACGTGTGGCGTGTCTCCTTTCCGGCGGGATCGATTCGCCGGTGGCCGCGTTTCGCATGATCCGGCGCGGTTGCTCGGTGTTGCTCGTGCACTTTCACAGCTATCCGATTCTGT
>JAISPN010000284.1 GCA_031274845.1 Acidobacteriaceae bacterium | reverse complement strand
GGGATTCCGCATCGCGCTCGATGTCAGCGCGTACTCGCTCATCGCGCTGACGCGCATGGCGGCACCGCTCCTTGAGAAGCGTGGCGGTGGCAGCATCCTCACGCTCACGCACCTTGGCAGCACGCGCGTGTTTCCCAACTACAACGTCATGGGCGTGGCGAAGGCGGCGCTCGAAGCGTCGGTCCGGTATCTCGCCGGCGAATTGGGCGCGCAGAACATCCGCGTCAACGCGTTGTCGGCGGGGCCGATCAAGACGCTCGCGGCGTCAGGGATTGCCGGTTTTTCCACCATGCTGCAGGCGCACCGCGACCGCGCGCCGCTTCGCCGCAACATGGAGCTTGGCGAGATCGCCGATGCCGCCGCATTCCTGCTCGGCCCGCGCTCACGCGCCATCACCGGCGACGTCGTGATGGTCGACGGCGGCTATCACGCCATCGGACTCTGAGCATCCTCAGGCCCATTCTTCAGTCCTGATCCGTTCCTTCGGGACGCCGAGTGTCGTGAGCGCGCGCGGGATTTCCTCGACAAGCGCGGGGGGGCCGCAGACGAAGCAGAGCGTCGCGCGATCGTGGATGAGCGATGCGAGGTCGGTCACGGCCAGCCGTCCGCGTGTGCCGGACCAGTCAGTGCCGGACGTCTCGCGCGTCACACGCAATTCGAGTTCAATCCGTCCCGCCGCGGCGAGCGCTCGCAACTCTGATTCGTACGCAAATTCGCCGGGTGTGCGCGCGCTGTACAGCAACCCGATCGCCTCGTGCGGCACGGTGAGCGCATGCCGAAGCATCGCCCGCAGCGGCGCGATACCGGTGCCGCCGGCGATGAACAGAAAGCGGCGTTCTGTCGGATGCGCGGGAAACACGAAGCGTCCGGCCGGTCCCTCGATGTCGACGAGCGCGCCGGGGTGGAGCGCGAGGTGCGATCCATTGGTGCCGTCCGGATCGACGCCGACGAGCAGTTCCAGACAATCGCCGCGCTCGGCGTATTCGGGCGCGTCCGCCAACGAATAGGGACGCCGCTCCGTGGCGCCGGCGCGTCCAACGAGGACGGCTTGTCCTGCGACGTACGGGAAGCGCTCGCCTTGAAGATCGAGGCGAACGATCGTGGCGCGCGGCGTGGCGGCCACGACATCGCGAATCGGCTTGGTGATGCGCACTGGGTGTCTCTAGCTCTGAGCGATAGACGCGTGAGCGGTCAGTTGGGCATCGCGCCAGACGAGGTGCCGCCAGTGCGGTAGTACTCGCTCTGGTGCGCTTCGATGAGCGACTTCATCCGGATCGCATCGCGCTTCCGGTGGCCATGACAGCGGATCGGGTCGACGCCGCCGGTCGTCTCGATGAAGATGTCGGATAACAGGATGCCGGTGCTGATCTTCACCGACGCGATGTGCGCCATGTGAATCGACTCTTCCTGCTTGCCGATCCAGAACGGCGTGAACTGCACGACGCTGGTTGGCGTGATGAGCACTTGCGTCGGCAACAACAGATTTCCGCGACTGAGGCGGCTCGCTCTGAAGACGTCACCGGTGGTGAAGGGGCGTCCTTTCCGCCACACGATCAAGAGCCACAACAGGAACAGGACCGCGCCGCCGGCGATCGTCCATACGATCCAGGATGGTTCAGTGTTCACGCGCTGATGTTAAGCTATTTCGCGCAAAGAGGAGATCGCCGCCAGTGCCGCATCGCGCGCCCGGAGCCCCCAATTCATCCCGCAAGAAGTTCCTGTCCGGCAAGCCAATCCGCTATTACCGTCCGACAGGGAGTCCCGCGATCACGCATCTCGTCAACGAGGGTTTTCAGGCGTTCAACGCGGGCCGTCTGTCCGAAGCGTGTCAGATCTTCGCCGAGAAGATGCTGGCGCCGGAGAACGACACGACGATCGGCCTGACGGTCGCCGGCGCGCTGACGCCGGCCGGCATCGGCGGCTGTGTGATCGAGTTGATGGATCGCGGCCTCGTCGACTTCGTCATCTCGACGGGCGCCAACCTCTATCACGATTTGCACTACGCCTTGAACTTCACGTTGCGCCGAGGCTCGCCGTTTCTGAACGACGTCGAGTTGTTCGAAGAAGGTGTCATTCGCATCTACGACGTGCTGTTCCCGGCGACGGTGCTGCTTGAAACCGACGCGTACGTGCGCGATTTCCTCGAGCGTTCAGGGCTCGACGCGCCGACATCGACGGCGGAATTTCACTACCTGCTCGGTCAGGATCTGCTGGCCCGGCATCCCGGCTGCGAGGAGTACTCGGTCCTTGCGTGCGCGGCGAAAGCGGGCGTGCCGCTCTACACCTCGTCTCCAGGCGACAGCTCGATCGGCATGAACATCGCCTACCACGAGCTGATGAACGGCAGCCGCTTCATGATCGATCCGAACAAGGACGTCAACGAAGTGTGCGCGCTCGTTCGCGCGGGGACGAAGAACGGATGCGTCATCCTCGGTGGCGGTTCGCCCAAGAACTTCTACTTGCAGGCGCAACCGACCTTGTGGGAGGTCTACAGCATCCCGAAGGGCGGGAACGATTTCTTCATCCAGATCACGACCGATCAGGTGGTGTGGGGCGGTCTCTCCGGCGCGACGCCTGCCGAAGCGGTCAGTTGGGGCAAGGTGAATCCGGGCGTGTTGCCTGACACGGTGGTGGCCTACTGCGACACGACGATTGCGTTTCCGTTGTTCTGCGAGTACGTGATCGGTTCGCCGAACGGGCGGCGCGAGCGGAAGAATCTCTACCATCAGCGCGATCGTCTCGTCGCGGCACTGCTGGCTGAAGCCAAGGCGGCGCGCGCGGCCAGGGACGCGGAGTAGCCCCGACGCCGCGTCCTCGCATTTACGCGGACGCCAACATCCCGGCGGGCGTGGTCGTCTTCATGCGTCAGACGCTCGGCTGGGACGTGCTCTTCGTCGTCGAAGAGGACGCGCTTCGCCGGGCGCGCGACATCCGCCACTATCAACTGGCGCGTCAGTTGCGGCGCACGCTCATCACGCTCGACCGCGACTACCTCGACGACCGACGTTTTCCCCCTGCGGAAAGTAGCGGCGTGCTGGTGCTGCAGGCGCACGACGAGCAGCAGTTCGTTCAGTTGCTTCGACGCATCGACCGTCTGCTGTTCGTGGCGGAATCAGGCACGACACCGCTGCCGCTCGAAGGGCGCACGCTTCAGGTACACGCCGACTGGCGTCTTGACGAGTAGCGATTCGCGTCAGCGTCTTCCGGGCGCGTTCGATGACGGTGTGCCGCTACTTGATGACGAACCGGGTGTCGGCGTAGCTTGTCGGGTCAGAAATACCGGCGTCGAGAAACGCCTCGTGCCGCTCGCGGCATTTGCTGCAGGTGCCGCAGTGTCGTGGAAATCCATCGCCGGAATATTCCGGGCTCATGCACGACAGCGTCAGCGCTAATGGCGCGCCGATCGCCGTGCCGCGACGGATGACGTCCGCCTTGCTCGTGCGTGCGTAAGGCGCGGCGATATCGATGCGCCGGTCGAGGCCGAGCGAGAGCGCGTCGGCCAATCGTTCGCGGAAGGTTGGCGTCGCATCCGGAAACGGATTGTGGTCGAGCGTGCCGATGGCAATACGCGTGATGCCACTCATCGCGCAGAAGATGGCCGCCTTGCTGAAGAGGACGATGTTGCGCCCGGGGAGGTACACGTCCTCGTCTGGCGTGTGATACGCCGGCGCCTGTCCGGTGACGGCCCAGTGCGCGGCGGAGTAGACGTCGGTCATCTCGACGCGCAGCGCGACCAGCGGTTTCACGCGCGTCCGGGCTGGAACGTGCGCGAGAAAATCATCAACGGCTCGCCGCTCGGCCGCTTCCCACGCGAGCCCGACGCTGATGTAGATGGGCTGCACGAGCGACCGCGCGGCTTCTTCCGCGACGAGGACGGCACTGTCGAGTCCGCCGGAGAGCAGCACGGCTGAGCACGAGGCGGTGTCGACGCCGGACGTAGTGTTAGGATCGAACCCTGTCAGGATTTCTGCATTGTATGGGATCCTTCTTGCACACCATGTATTCCGTTACCAAGCGCATCGACTTCTGCTACGGCCATCGTCTTCTCGACTACGACGGCATCTGCAAGCACCCGCACGGACACAATGCGGTCGCCGAGATCGAGGTCCGCACCGATCACCTCGACACCCGCAACATGGTGTGCGATTTCAGCGACATCAAGCGGATCGTCAAAGGGTGGATCGACGCGACGCTCGATCACCAGATGGTGCTGCGGCGAGACGATCCGCTCGTCAAGCCGTTGCAGGCGCTGGGCGAGCCGGTGTTTCTCGTCGACAGCAATCCCACCGTTGAGCTGATCGCGCAGTTGATCTTTAATCACGCGGCGAGTCAGGGGCTTCCGGTCGTCCGCGTCAGAGTCTGGGAAACACCGACGTCGTTCGCGGAGTTCAGTGGCGAGTAACGCCGCGGCGTCTCGATCGTCCTCCCGGTTCAGCCTCATCGTCTTCGACCTCGACGGCACGCTCGTCGACTCGCGCCGCGATCTGGCGGAATCAATCAACGTGGTGCTCGCCTCGTATGGCTGCCGGACGCATAGCGAGGAGGCGATTGGCCGCATGGTCGGCGACGGCGCCTCGACGTTGGTTGCGCGCGCGTTCGAGGCGTCCAGCGTGGAGCAGCCGCCGGACGCGCTCCAGCGATTTCTCGACGTCTACAACAGCCGCCTGCTTCGTCACACCCGGCCGTATCCCGGCGTGCCGGAACTGCTCGATGCGCTGGCGCAACGGGTTCCGCTTGCCGTCTTGACCAACAAGCCGTTGGCCGCCACCAATGCCGTGCTCGACGGACTTCATCTCTCAAAGTATTTCGACGGCCGCGTCCTTGGCGGAGATGGGCCTCTGCCAAGGAAACCGGACCCGGCTGGCCTCGCGCACCTCATCGCGGAGGCGAAGGTGACGGCCCACGATGTGTTGATGGTGGGCGATTCCGTGGTCGATTGGCAGACGGCCAGAGCGATTGGCGTGTCTGTGTGTCTCGTGCGGTACGGATTCGGCTTCGACAGTTTTCCGCGCGAGCAGTTGACGCCGCTGGATCTGGTGATCGATGAACCGCGGGATCTCCTGTCGCTCATGGAACGATCGGGCGCGCCGCTCGCGCGAGAGAAATCCGATCGGCCGCGCGTGCTCCTCGTCGACGACTACTCGGATGCGCGGGAGATGTACCGCGAGTACCTGATGTTGACCGGCTTCGAGGTGGTCGAAGCGGCAAACGGGATGGAAGCGCTCGATCGCGCCGTGGAGACCGAGCCGGACATCATCCTCATGGATCTTTCGTTGCCGGTGATGGACGGATGGGAAGCGACGCGCCGCCTGAAAGCCGACGCCAGAACGGCGCGGATTCCGGTGGTGGCGATCACGGGACACGTCTCCTTCGGCATGTCGGAAGGGGCGCAGCGCGCCGGTTGCGATGCGTTCGTCACGAAACCGTGCCTGCCTGAAGATCTCGTCACGCAGATTCGGCGTCTGCTCGACAGACGCAAATGGCAGCGCTGAGTCTCGTTTACTTACGGTTCGACTTCGACGAGCAGTTTCGACGCGGCGCGCAGGCCGATGGTCAGCGTATGTCCTGACCGCGACGAGAGCGTGACCGCGTCGGCGGCGGCGTCGCGCTGCTCGACCGTGATGGACT
>JAISPN010000253.1 GCA_031274845.1 Acidobacteriaceae bacterium | reverse complement strand
GCGCAGGGCGGCGCGGATCTCTTTCAGGTGCGGGAACCGCACCTCGACGCGCGCGCGCTGGCCACGCTCGTCGCGGATCTGGTGACGGCGGCGCGCGGATCGGCCATGCGTGTGCTCGTCAACGATCGGGTCGATGTGGCGCTTGCCGCTTGTGCCGACGGCGTACACCTGAAGGAGCAATCCGTGGACGCCGCGACGGTGCGCCGTTTCGTCCCGCGCGGCTTCGTCATCGGCGTGTCGGTCCACGACCGCGCCGCCGTGCGGCGAGTGGGGCGCGATGCCGACTATCTAACTGCGGGAACCGTTTGGCCAAGCGCCAGCAAGCCCGAGGGGAGACCGACGCTTGGCGTCGATGGTCTCGCTGAGCTTGTGGCGGCGGCGGACGTCCCGGTGCTCGGGATTGGCGGCGTGTCGTTCGACCGCCTGACGCCGCTCGCACGAACCGGCGCGGCCGGCGTGGCGGCCATCAGTCTGTTCGGTCTCCTGCCAGGTGGGGCGTCCGAAGAGGACGCGCTGGCCGAACGGATTGTGGCGGTGCGTCGCGCGTTTGATGATACAGAGCGTATCGTCTGAGCGACAATAGATGAGATGGAGCACACGGTGACGGCTGGCGAGTTTGGCAATCGGCTTCGGGAAGCCCGAGAGCGCCGCGGGATCACCCTGCGTCAGATTGCCGTCGAGACCAGAATTTCGATGCGCGCGCTCGAAGCGCTCGAACGGAACGACATCTCGCAGTTGCCCGGCGGCATCTTCAGCCGCGCGTTCGTCCGTACCTACGCCGTGCAGGTGGGGCTCGATCCCGAAGCCACCGTCGAGGAATTTCTGCGCCACTTTCCGCACGAAGAACTGCAAGCCGGTCACCCGCCGTCGTACCGCTTCGGCATCGAAGACTCGGAGATGCAGCCCGCGTCGATGCTCGTGCCATGGCTGCTGCTCGTCACCGGCGTCGCGCTCGTCGTCGCCCTGCTGATGTACCTCTTCTTCCGCAGGTAGGCCGTCCCGCGCGCTGGCAGGGTGAAAGCCCCGGACTGACGACAGCCCGGAGCCGTCCTGTCAAAACTTCTTGGCGATCTTCACGCCGAATTCAAACATTCCGGGCTGTCCGTTTTGGTATCCGTTATCGGACCAGCCATATGATGCGATGCCGAAGTGCGCCTGCGGCGTCAGCACAATCGATTCATTGAGCTTGATGTCGACGCCTCCATACCCCTGGAGGCCGTAGATGTAGTTGCCGACCTGATTGACATTCATGGTGATGAAGTATGGGCCGAGTCCTATCATCGGCACGAACTTGCCTTTGTCTTGCCCCTCACCCATCAGGTATCCCGCTTTGAGGAGCACGCGAGTACCTACTTGCGAGCCGCCGCTGCCTGAGAAGCCGTTTGCCGCGCCTGTAATTCCAAATCCGATTTCGACTTCGCCGCCAACGTCGTACACGATGTTGTTCGATTGCTTGAACGATTTTTTCTCAATGCCTAATGAAAGCACTGTGCTTGACGCCGATCCGTCGACAGACTGTATGGAGTAACTATAGGTATCCAAAACGTACGAGCCGTGTCCGAGACCGACGCTGCCATACACGCCCTCTCGCTCTCCTTGTGCGCCCTGAGCGAACGCGATGGATGGGAGTGCGCAAAGGAATAAGGACACGCACAAGAGTCGTTGTTTCATCATGATCCTCTTCGGAGTGGTCGCCGGACTGCTGCAAGATGAGTGCAAGCGTTCCTGCGCTGGTGATGGCGCATCATAACGCTGACCGAACGCGACGCAATAAAAAGAGGGGAGCCTTACCTCGGCAGTAATGCCGTGAAAGATCGCGGGAAGGGGCTGAGACTTCAGCGTTTGGGTTTGGGTGTTGCTTTCGCGCGGCTCGATGTTTTTTGTGGTGTTCCGGCGGTTTTCTTTGTCGCCGCGCGTCCCCAGTCGGAGCGCATTTGCGCCAGGCCGTCCATGTAGACCGTGGCGCGCTCGCGTTCGTCTTCGCTCGTCATCGACTTGAGCAGATCGAGCGCCTTGGCAAGATCCGTCTCGATGGTGCGCTGGGTGGTGGAGAAGTACAAGCGACGGATTTCAGCGATCTTGTCGTCGGTTGAGAGCATCTTGATCGGTGTCATGCGAGCATCCTCGTCGTCATCGGTTCGGCGGGGCTAGCCAACGATGAGCCCCTGCCGCTCGACGCGGTAGTCGAGAATCCGCGCGCCGCCAGCGGCCAGCGCTTCGGCGATCGCGGCTTTCGCGTCGGGCGGGCCGTAGCAGAACAGGCAGCCGCCGCCACCCGCGCCGCAGACTTTGGCAGCGGTCGCGCCGGCGGCGCGGGCGCGGGCAATGAGGTTGTCAATCGCTGGCGTGGTGACGCCGGGCGCCAGATGCTTGCGGTTCTCCCACTCCTGCGCAATCTGACGGCCCACCTCGTCCCAGTCGTCGCGCTGCAGCGCCTCGCGCAGCGCCAGTGCGGTATCGCGAATGCGCTCGAAGCCGTCGAAGATGTGCCGATCGCCGTCAATGTGCCGCTTCGTAATCTCCCAGTTGTTCGTCCCGGAATGTCTCGGCGCGCCGGTGTAGGCGAGGACGATGCGCTGTTCGAGCGCGGTGGGATCGACATCGAGCGCCACTCGCGCGATGCCGTTGACGCCAAGCTCCACCGCGGCAATGCCGCCGTAGAGCGCCGGACGGTAATCCTGCACGCCGGTCGGCACGCGTATCGTTTGGCATTCCACGTTCATGGCGGCGAGGAGCAGATCGTCCGCCGTGGTGGATGCGCCGGTCCATGTGGCAAGCGCGCCGCACAGTGCAATCGCAAGCGACGACGAGCCTGCGATGCCGGCGCCGGCAGGCGATTCGCCACGCGTGGTCACGGTCGCGTTCTCGAGCTTGTAGTGCCGCGCGAGCAGCGCCAGCAGCGGTAGTGGATTCTCGGCCGTCAACTCGCGCCAGTCGGCCGCTGTTGCGCTCGCGCCGGTGTCGATCGACTGAAGCGCGATGCCTCCTTCGGGGCGTTCGTCGATGGTGACGTGCGCGCGAATGCTGATCGCGGCGTTCACCGTACAGGCGTCTTCGTGGAAGAGGTACAGCGGCCAGATGTCGATGGTGCCGCCAGCCAGATCGATACGGGCCGGCGCGGACGCGGTGAGCACGACCCGAATTATATAAGGTTAAAATCTGAGCGCCATGTCCCCACGCGCGCTGCGTCATGAGATCGGTCAGTTGTTGCTGGCCGGTTTCGACGGTGACGACCTGCCGGTCGAACTCCGTTCGCTGGCGCGCGAGTTCAGTCTGGGCGGCGTCACGCTCTTTGCCAGAAACATCGTCGAACCGGAGCAGGTAGCCGAGCTCTGCTTCGAGGCGGCGCGCCTGACTGACGATGTGCCCGCGTGGGTCAGCATCGATCAAGAAGGCGGTCGCGTCGCGCGGCTCAAGGCGCCGTTTACCGAGTGGCCGCCGATGGCGACACTCGGCCGCAGTGGCGATGTCGCGCTCGCCGCGGACCTCCTCGCCGTCGGCGTGACGCTCGACTTTGCGCCGGTGCTCGACGTGCACACCAACCCGAAGAATCCAGTTATCGGCGATCGCGCGCTGGCCGATCGCGCAGGTGCCGTGGCCACGCTTGGCGTCGCGATTATCGAGGGTTTGCAAGCCGAAGGTATCGCGGCGTGCGGCAAGCACTTTCCCGGACACGGCGATACGGCTTCTGATTCACACCTCGAACTGCCGCTCGTCGAGCATCCGCCGGAGCGGCTGCGCGATCTGGAATTCCGGCCGTTTGCGGCGGCGATTGCCGCCGGTGTCGCGACGATCATGACCGCGCACGTCCTCGTGCCGGCGCTCGACGAAGAGCGTCCCGCGACGTTGTCGACGCGCATCGTGCAGGGCATCCTGCGCGAGGAGCTGGGTTTTTCCGGCGTCATCTGGAGCGACGACCTCGAGATGAAAGCGCTGGCGAACGACTACGCCGTGCCGGAGGCGGCGGTGCAGGCGATTGCGGCGGGATGCGACGGCGTGCTCATCTGCTCCGGAAATCATGAAATACAGGCAGCGACGCTCGAAGCGCTGATTCACGCGGTCGAAGACGATCGCTTGCCGCTGGCGCGCGTGGATGATGCGCTGGCGCGGCAGGCACGCGTGAAGGCGCGCTTTCTTGCCGTGCGCCACAAGACGCGGCCGATGACCGCCCGGACGCTCGGTGCCGCGATCGGACGCGACGAACATCGCGCGATTGCCGCACAGATGGCGCGTTTCGTCTGATGCGTCGTCCGCGCGCGTTGCAATCTGGCGACCGGGTGGCGATCGTGGCGCCCGCGAGTTCCTTTAGTCGCGACGAATTTGACGCCGGCATCGCGGAAGTCCGGCATCTTGGCTTCGAGCCGGTGTTTGACGATTCCATTTTCGAGCGGACCGCCACAGGGTATCTCGCCGGATCGGCAGAGAGACGCGCCGCGGCGATTCGTGCCGCGTGGCGCGACCCGGCGATTGCCGGGCTCATCGCCGTGCGCGGCGGCTACGGCAGCGCGCAGGTGTTGCCGCTCCTCGATCCCGCCGAGGCGCGCGCGGCCGCAAAGCCGTTCATCGGCTACAGCGATCTGACCGCGATGCTCACGTTCCTGACGATCCATTGCGATCTTGTCGCGTTCCACGGACCGATGCTTGATGGACGTCTGGGACGCGGACAGGACGGCTACGATCGCGCGTCGTTCGAGCGGGTGGTGTGCCGCGCGGAGGCCGCGGGCGAGATGCGCGCGCCGGGGATCGAAACGCTGCACCGTGGCGACGTGACGGGACGGCTATTTGGCGGGACGGTGACGCAACTGCTGGCGTCCCTCGGTACGCCGTACGCTTTCAACCCGCCGGACGGGTACGTGCTGTTTTTCGACGAGGTGGGCGAGCGGCCGTATCGTCTCGATCGCATGGTGACTCAACTGCGGCAAACCGGGCTTCTCGGCCGCGCCGCCGCCATCGTCGTTGGTGAACTGCCACGGTGTGACGAACCGGGTGGATCGCTCCTCGGCCGCGCGGTAATGGCCGACGTGCTCGCTGATTTTCATGGGCCGGTGCTGATGGGATTTCCCTCCGGTCACACGGCGGGTCCGCAGATGACGTTGCCGTTCGGCGTCATGTGTCGCGTCGTTGCCGACCCGCATCATCCAACACTTGTTATCGAAGAGGCAGCGGTCCAGTGACGAGACGCGTGTACTTCATCGGCATTTGCGGGACCGCGATGGCGACGCTGGCCGCCATGCTGAAGCGAAAAGGGCTCGACGTCCGCGGATCGGATCAGGACGTCTATCCGCCCATGAGCGACTTCCTCGCGGCGGAAGCGATTCCGGTGTTCAGCGGCTACGATGCCGCGCACATCACGCCGGATCTCGATCTGGTCGTGGTCGGCAATGCCATTTCGCGCGGCAACGTCGAGCTCGAAGAAGTGCTCGATCGCAAGATCCGGTACTGCTCGCTGCCGGAAGCGATTCGTGAGCATTTTCTCTGGGGCGCGCGGTCGATCGTCATCGCGGGCACGCACGGCAAAACGACGACGACCTCGCTGACCGGATGGCTGCTGACCAATGGCGGGCTCAGCCCGTCGATGCTCGTCGGCGGCATCGCGCGTAACTTCGGCGAGCAGGGTTCCAGCTATCAACTCGGGCAGGGACGCGATTTTGTGATCGAAGGGGACGAGTACGACAGCGCGTTCTTCGACAAGACGGCGAAGTTCCTGAAATATCTCCCCGACATCGCGGTCGTCAACAACATCGAGTTCGATCACGCCGACATCTACAAGGACATCGACGCGGTCACCGTCGCGTTCCGCCGGCTGGCGCTGCTCGTGCCGCGGCGTGGGTTGCTGCTTATCGGCGCCGACAGTCCGATTGCGGCGAGTCTGACGCCGCTCGCGCGGTCGCGCGTCGAGACGTTTGGAACGGGGGAGACGTGCGACTGGCAGGCGCACGATCTCGAACCGCGCGGCATGTCGACGCGGTTCCTCGTGCGCAGACACGGCGCGCCGTTTGGTGCGTTCGTCGTGCCGCTCGTGGGCGCGCACAACGTGCGGAATGCGCTGGCGGCGATTGCGGTGGGGACCGAGGTCGGCATCAGCGCCGACACGCTGGCCGAGGGGTTGAAGGCCTTTGGCGGCGTCAAGCGGCGGCTCGAAGTCGTTGGCGTCGAGCGCGGGATTACGGTGTACGACGATTTCGCGCATCACCCGACCGCCGTGGCTGAAACGCTGAACGGTCTCCGCGCATCGAATCCGTCGTCACGTATCTGGGCGATCTTCGAGCCGCGCTCGGCGTCGTCCTGCCGGCGCGTGTTTCAGGACGATTTTGCACAGGCGTTTGGCGCTGCCGATCGTGTCGTGCTCGCGCCTGTGTTCCGCTCGACGCTGCCGGAAGACGAGCGTTTATCTGTGCCGCAACTCGTCCACGATCTCGAAGCGCGCGGACTTCGAGCGAGCGCCCCCTCGTCGCTCGACGACATCGTTTCGACGATCGTGAACGAAGGCGCCGCTGGCGATCTCGTCGTCATGATGTCGAACGGCGGGTTTGGCGGCATCCATCGCCGTGTCTTGCAGGCCTTGCGGTGACGGCAGCACTTGACGCCTTGTACGCGCGGCTTGTGGAGGCGTTTGGCGCGGAGCGCGTCCGCCGAGATGTCGTCCTCTCGCCGATGACGACGTTCCGGGTGGGCGGCGCGGCGGATCTGCTGTTTGAACCACGGAGCAGCGCGGAAATCGTGGAGGCGCGAAAGTATGCCGCCGAGGCAGGCGCGCCGGTGACGATGCTGGGCGGTGGATCGAACGTGCTCGTCTCGGATGACGGCGTGCGCGGACTTGTCCTCCGTCCGCGTGGCGGCGAGGTGCGCTTTGTCGACGAGCGTCATGTGCAGGCGGATGCGGCCGTCACCGTGAATGGTCTGGTGCGCTGGACGATTACGCATGGCGCGGCGGGGCTCGAAGCGTGGGCGGGGACGCCGGGCACGGTCGGCGGAGCCATTTTTGGGAACGCGCATTTTGACGGCGTTCTCATCAGCGAACTTGTCACAAGCGTCGTCCTTGCGGATGCGCACGGGCAGTGTCGGGACGTTCCGGCGAATGCGATGGCCTTTGGCTACGACACGAGCCGGTTGCAGCAGAGCGGCGAAGCGTTGCTGTCGGCCACGTTTGCGGTGACGGCAGGGGAACCGGCGGCGCTGCGAGAGACCGCGCGCCGATCGCTGGCGTACCGCAAACGGACGCAGCCGCTCGAGACACCGAGCGCTGGCTGCATCTTTCAAAATCCACAGCGCGAGCGTGATGTTGTGCCCGACGGGATTCCCTGGTCGGCGGGCGCGTTGATCGATCGCGCCGGTCTCAAGGGCGCGGCGCTCGGCCGCGCTCGCGTGTCACCTGTCCACGCGAACTTCATCGTCAACGACGGTGGCGCCAGCGCGACGGACATTCGTCAGCTCATCGAGCGATGCCGGATGGCGGTTCGCGAGCAGTTCGGCGTCTCGTTGCGTGACGAAATCGTGTATCTCGGAGAATTTGATGTCATCACTGCGCATTAAGGGCGGACGCCGGCTATCTGGCGCGCTCTCGGTCGAAGGAAACAAGAATGCGGCGCTGCCGCTTTTGGCCGCGTGCCTGCTCACGAGCGACGAGTGCGTCTTGCACAACATGCCGCGCATCAGCGACGTCGAGGTGATGGCGCAACTGCTCGTCGATCTTGGCGCCAATGTGCAAGGCGTTGGAACAACGACGATCCGCGTGACGTGCCCGACGGTGATCAAACATCAGCCGAATCCGGCGCTCGTCGGCAGACTGCGCGGATCGGTCTTGTTGCTGGGACCGTTACTGGCGAGAACAGGACGCGCCGAGCTTGCGCCGCCGGGCGGCGATTTTCCGGCGCGGCGATCGATCGGCACGCACCTCGAAGCGCTCATCGCCATGGGCGCGCGTCAGGTGGAGGGGCCAGGACACATTCTGGAAACGCCCAATGGGCTGACGCCAACGTCGATCTATCTCTACGAAGCGTCGGTTACCGGCACGGAGACGGCGCTACTAGCGGCGGCCGCGGCCAATGGCGTATCCGAGATCCGTCATGCGGCGTGCGAACCGCACGTCGTCGAGCTCTGCGAGTTTTTGAAGACGCTCGGCGCGGGCATTACCGGCGGGGGCACGAGCACGATCCGCGTTGAGGGGGTGCCGCGTCTGCACGGCGGCACGCACACGCTCTGGGGTGACTACATCGAAGCGGGGAGTTGGGCGGTGGTTGCGGCGATCACTGGCGGGGAAATCGATGTGCGCGGCGCGCGTCCCGAGGACATGGAGGTCGTCGACGCCGTGCTCAAGCGGTTCAACGTGCAGTGCTCGATCGACCACAACCTGTTCCGCGTGGAGCAGTCGAAGCTTGAAGCGGCGGGACGGATCACCACAGGGCTGTGGCCTGGGTTTCCAAGCGATCTCATTAGTTTAGTCACGGTGCTGGCGACGCAGGCCGAAGGGCGGACGCTGGTACACGATTGGATGTACGAACTGCGTCTCTTCGCGCTCGAGCAGTTGAGCGGCATGCGCGCGGATCTGTTTCTCTGCGATCCGCACCGGATCATCGTGACGGGGCCGAGGAAGTTGTACGGCCGCACTCTGGATAGCCGCGATCTGCGCTCGGGGATGTCGCTTATTGCCGCCGCGCTAACGGCCGAGGGCGAGAGCCGCGTCGCGCCGCTTGAAACCGTGGAGCGGGGTTACGCGCAACTCGTCGAGCGTCTGCAGTCGCTCGGCGCGATGGTCGAACGGGTTTAAGACGCTGTCGGCGTGTGGGGCGTCCGCGGTGCGTGATTAAATGCGCCGGGGCGGGAGCGTCGCGATCTACTTGCCTGACGCGTCGGTCACCACGTCGACGCCACGCGGAATGTTGAAGACAAAAGACGAATCTGGCACGCCGATGTTTTCCTTCAGGTTCGTGAACGTCAGACTCGACGTACCCCCCTGGGTGTCCGCGGTGACCAGTCCGCGCAGCGTAAACGACGAGGGGTCGACGAGTAACAGCAGCCAGTCGTAATCCGGCTGCGGCGTCTTTGGCGTCAGCATGAGCGCCACGGTGCCGTCCGGTTGTCCAGCAGGCACGTCGCCAAGCGTCACGGTGAAATCGCGCAGCAGGTTCCCCTTGCCCGCGAGGAACAGCGCGGGCGTGGCGGCGGTGTCTTCTTTCGGGACCGTGCTCACGATGACCTGCTTGTCCTGCGGAATGTAGGAGTAGATCTTCGTGCCGTCCGAGACGAAGGTTTTGACTTCCGGCGACAGGTAGTCCCAGCGCATCTTGCCCGGCTTCTTAATCACGACGCGCCCTTTTTCCGAGAGCTCCTTGCGCAGGACGCCGCCGCGATAGGTGTGCGTGAAGTCCGCGGAGAAATCGCGGACGCCGTCGTACTTCTTCTGAAGCGACTGCGCCAGTTCGGTGGCCGTCGGTGGCGCGGCGTGTAACGACAGCGTGAAGACGATGATGACCGACAACGCGATGAGGACGCGGCGAGGTGTCATGCGCACAACGTTAGCACGGCCTGATTGCTCCTCTTGCCGTCCTTCATGATTGCCGCAGATGAACGCGTCGGTGTAGACTTGATCGTTCGAGGGCAGCACATCACAACGGTCCTTGGTACAAACGAAACACTCGAGTGGGCGGCTAGCTCAGCTGGGAGAGCGCCGCGTTCGCAATGCGGAGGCCGGGAGTTCGATCCTCCCGCCGTCCACCATCACCTTTTCGTAAGGCCGCCTTCACGCGGCCTTTCTTTTTGTCTAGTGGTCATACATGGCTCCCATTAAACGCATCGGGGTACTCAACGGCGGTGGCGACGCGCCTGGACTGAACGCCGTCATTCGCTCGGTGGTCAAAACCGCCAATCACGCGGGCATTGAATGCCTTGGCCTCGAAGACAGCTTCGATGGCCTGCTGGAATTTGGACGATCGCGGGTCCTGACTTCGGTGGATGTCCGCGGCATCATGCGGCTTGGCGGCACGATTCTCGGGACGGTCAATAGCGGGAATCCGTTCGACGAGACGATTCAGACCTCCGATGGACCGCGGAAATACTCGGAGCGCTGCGTCGAGATGTTCCACCGGATGGAGATCGACGCGTTGGTCGTCATCGGTGGCGACGGCACGCTCGGCATCGCGCACCAGTTTTATCAGTTAGGGATTCCCCTTGTCGGCGTGCCGAAGACGATCGACAACGATCTGCCCGGCACGACGAACTGTTTCGGTTTCGACTCGGCTGTGGCGTTCGCGACCGAGGCGATCGATCGTCTGCACACGACGGCGGAAGCCCATCGGCGCATCATCGTCGTCGAGGTGATGGGGCGCTATGCCGGCTGGATTGCGCTCTACGCCGGTGTCGCGGGTGGCGCGGACGCCATCCTCATCCCGGAAGTGCCCTTCGACCTGTACGCGGTGCGGGAAGGGCTACGTCAGCGCGAGGCGCTCGGGGCGCACTTCAGCATCGTGGTTGTCGCCGAAGGGGCGTTTCCCGCGGGCGGGAAGTTGGCGCTGCTCGAAGAGGCTAACAGCGGACACGTGGAGCGGCTCGGGGGGATGGGCGCGAAGGTGGCGGAGGCGCTGGGAAAACTGACCGGGAAGGAAACGCGGTCGGTCGTGCTCGGGCATCTTCAACGCGGCGGCGCGCCGACCAGTTTCGATCGCATTCTGGCGACGCGCTTCGGTGGCATGGCGGTCGATCTGATTCGCAAGGGCGACTTTGGAACGATGGTCGCGTTTGCGCCGCCCGAGATCGTCGCGCGGCGCCTTGAAGATGTGGTGGGAAAGACGAGGACCGTCCCGCCTGATTTCGATCTGGTGCTCGCCGCCAAGAGTCTCGGGATCACCTTCGGCGATTAGACGGCCTCGCGCGTCGCACGCGAAAGCTGCGGTCAGCGATGGAGCAGCTCGGCGTCCTTTTTCTTCTGCAGTTCGTCGATCTGCTTGACGTGGCTGTCGGTGAGCTTCTGGACCTCGTCGAGCCCCTTCCGCTCATCGTCTTCGGAGATGGCGTGATCCTTGAGGAACTTCTTCAAGCGATCGTTCGCGTCGCGACGTACCTGACGGACGGTGTTCCGTCCTTCCTCGGCGAGCTTGTGAACGTGGCGGGAGAGCTCCTTGCGCCGTTCGTCGGTCAGCATCGGGATCGGAATACGCACGACCTTGCCGTCGTTGGCTGGATTGAGACCGAGGTCGGAGACGCGGATCGCCTTCTCGATGGCGGCCAGTTGTGACGGATCGAACGGCTGCGCGACGATGAGCGACGGCTCGGGGATGGAGAGGCCCGCAATCTGATTGAGAGGCATCTTTGAGCCGTACGCCTCGACGTGCACACCGTCGAGCAGTGTGACCGAGGCACGCCCCGTGCGCACGCCGCCAAGTTCGCGGCTGACATGTTCGATGGCGGTGGCCATCCGCGTGTTCACTTCGCCGAAGAGCCCTTTCAGATCGCTGACATCCACAGATTCTGCTCCTTACAAATGTTGTTAGGCGGTCACCAGCGACCCGACGGCTTCGCCGTTAACCGCGCGCTTGATGTTGCCGGGCGTCCGCAGGTTGAACACCATGATGGGGAGCTTGTTGTCCATGCACAGCGAGATGGCCGTCGCATCCATCACACGGAGTCCTTGTTCGAGTACCTGCAGATAGGAAATCTGATCGTACCGCGTGGCGGTGGGATTGACCATCGGGTCGGCACTGTAGATGCCGTCCACTTTCGTCGCCTTGAGAATGACTTCCGCCTTGATTTCCATCGCGCGCAGCGCGGCGGCGGTGTCGGTGCTGAAGTAGGGATTCCCGGTCCCCGCGCCAAAGACGACGACGCGCCCTTTTTCGAGGTGACGAATCGCGCGCCGGCGGATGAACGGTTCGGCCACGGCGCGCATTTCAATTGCCGTCACCACGCGAGTGACGACGTTTTGTTGTTCGAGCGCATCCTGAAGCGCCAGCGCGTTGATGACGGTGGCGAGCATCCCCATGTAGTCCGCCGTGGCGCGGTCCATCCCTCGCGCGCTTGCCGCGACGCCGCGAAAGATGTTGCCGCCGCCAATGACGATGGCCGTCTGGACGCCCATCCCTTGAATCTCGGCGACATCCTTGGCGATTTGCGTGGCGACGGCCGGATCGATCCCGTAACTCTGGGACCCCATGAGTGCTTCGCCGGAAAGTTTCAGGAGAACTCGTGTGTATGCGGGAGAAGACGGGACGGTCACGAGTAAGGATTATACCCGGGGAATTGGCGTGACGAGGAGCACGCAAAGAACG
>JAISPN010000248.1 GCA_031274845.1 Acidobacteriaceae bacterium | reverse complement strand
GCCGGGAGGCGTCGGCGGCGATGCTCGGTACCTTGGCGCTGAGGCGGACGGTCTGGAGCTGACGCGATTCGGCGTTGACGAGGTTCCGCGCCTCGGGATAGAACGTCGACAGGCAGCCGACCGTGCTGAGGAAGATGCCCATCGGGTGCGCGTCGTAGCGGAACCCTTCCATGAACTTCTTCACGTTCTCGTGAAGCATGGTGTGCATCGTGATCTGCTGCGTGAACTCACGATGCTGGCTCTCGGTCGGCAACTCGCCGTTCAGCAGCAGGTAGGCCGTTTCCAGGTAGTCGCTGTCCTCGGCCAGTTGCTCAATCGGGTAGCCGCGATATTCGAGGATCCCCTTGTCGCCGTCGATGTAGGTGATGGCGCTCCGGCAGTTGGCGGTGTTCATGAACGCCGGGTCGTACGTCATCAGTCCGAAATCGTCCGCGCCGTCCTTGATTTGGCGGAGATCCACGGCGCGGATGGTGCCGTCCTGAATGGGGAGCTCGTATTTCTTGCCGGTGCGGTTGTCGACAATCGTCAGCGTGTCAGCCATGCGCTCACTGGAAAGTTAGAAGAATCAAAAGTCCAAAACCGTTACCGGGAGGACGGCTCGCGATCGTCAGGCTCGGGCAGTGGCTCGCCAGCGACGCGATAGTTCCCGTCTGCCCAGCGTGCCAGGTCGAGGACCTTGCACCGCTCGCTGCAGAAGGGACGCCATACGGGCTCGACCGGCCGTTGCCGGCAGAACACGCAGCGCGGTCCCTCATGCGCTGTGGGCATTCGGCTATTGTAGCGGACAGAGCCGCCTCTTCGGCAACGGGATCCTGATCGGCATCGGAGTTTCTTGAGGACTTCGCCGGTGTCCCTGTGGCGCCTTAGGCCGGCGGGAGCGGGTCGATGTCGGTCGTGTGGTGACGCACGTCGCGCGCGGAGACGATGAAGATGACGTCTTCGGCGATGTTCGTGGCGTGGTCGCCGATGCGTTCGAGGTGGCGGGAGACGAGGATGAGATCGAGCGCCGGCTCGATCGTGGACGGGTCCTGCAGCATGTAGGTGAGCAGTTCGCGGAAGATTTGTGTTTTCAGCGAGTCGAGGTAGTCGTCCTCTCTGAGCACCTGCTGCGCCAGATCGACATCGCGGCGCACGAACGCATCGAGCGCGTCCCGGAGCATCGTCTGGGCGATGGACGCCATGCGCGGGATGTCGATGAGTTTCTTGACCGGCGGGTGCAGCGTATAGCGATGCGCCGCTTCGGCGATGTTGATGGCGAGGTCGCCGACACGCTCAAGGTTGGTGTTGATCTTGACGGCGGCCACAATGGTCCGCAGGTCGGCCGCCATCGGCTGATAGAGCGCCAGCAGCGTGAAGCAGCGGCTGTCGATCTCGATGTGCAGGTTGTTCACCGGCTGATCGCCGGTGAGCGTCTGGTCGAGCAGGTCGCGGTCGCGATCGACCAGCCCCTTGACCGCCATGCGGACCTGCTCTTCGGCAAGGCCGCCCATTTCGAGCAGGCGCGTCTTGAGCGTTTCGAGCTCTTCCTGGAAATGACGAACGGTGCGCTGTATCTGCTCCATTTATCCGCACCTTCCGGTGACGTAGTCTTCCGTCAGTTTCTCCGAGGGGGCCGTGAAGATCTTGTTGGTGCGATCGCACTCGACCAGCGTGCCGAGCCAGAAGAAGGCGGTGACGTCGGAGACCCGCGCGGCTTGCTGCATGTTGTGCGTGACGATCGCGATCGTGTACCGGCTCTTGAGTTGGTAGATCAGTTCCTCGATGCGCTGGGTGGCGATCGGGTCGAGCGCCGAGGCCGGTTCGTCCATCAGCAGGATTTCCGGTTCGACGGCGAGCGCGCGCGCGATGCAGAGCCGCTGCTGCTGACCGCCTGACAAGGCGAGCGCCGAGGTGTGCAGCCGGTCGCTGACTTCGTCCCACAACGCCGCGCTCTTCAGGCTGGCTTCGACGCGGCCGCGCAGCTCTTCGCGCGAGGAGGTCATGTGGTTGATGCGGAGTCCGTAGGCGACGTTTTCAAAAATCGATTTGGGGAATGGATTCGATTTCTGGAAGACCATGCCGACGCGGCGGCGTAGCGCCACGACGTCGATGCCAGTGGAGTAGATGTCATCACCGTCGATGAGCACGCGGCCTTCGACGCGCGTGCCGGGGATGATGTCGTTCATCCGGTTCAGCGATCGGAGAAACGTCGACTTGCCGCAGCCAGAGGGGCCGATGAGCGCCGTCACCTGATTCGGCATCAGCTTGACGCTGATGTCGGTCAGCACACGGTTCGTGCCGTAGTAGAAGCGCATGTCGGAGACGTCGATCTTCGGAACGGCCGGTCCATTCGTCGGCGTCGTGACAGCGGGCGCCGGCGGCATAGCTACGTGCGGGCGCGTCTCGAGCAGCATTCACGTCAGTCTAGCGAACTCACGAACGATCGGCGTTTCAAACGTGTAAATTCGTTTTTTGGGCTGCGAGAAATGCGCCGGCTCATGTCCGGAGGCTGTCCTGCATGCACTCAACCGGGCGGCACGATCGTGCGGCGGGAGGATCGTTATCGCCGAAGCCGGTGACGCGCCGCCGGCTGAACGTTCTGGGCATCAGCGAGGTCGTCGTGTTTCCGGCGCTGGTCGTTGCCGTGACGAGAGGCGACGAGTTCCATGCGGTGATGAGCACGCGGTGCCTTGTGGCGATTGGCCGCGTCGCCGGCAGGCTGAGCTGGGGCGTCTTTCTTGCCCCGTCGATCCCCGCCACGACGAACGGCGTGCCAAGGGGTTCGTGAGGCCTCGTCAGACTGTTCGGCACGGATCTCTCTGCTCACTTCGATGCGCAGCGGTTTGCCGAGGATGCGTTCGAGCGGGCCCGCGTGGCGGCTGGCGGCCCAGAGTTCGAGTTCGGCGTCGCTCGAGGTTCGCACCCGCAGCACGGCATTGTCGCGGCGGTCGTGGAATTCAAGTCCCGTGATGGTCTGGGCATGGCTGCGGTCGAGCGTTTCCGCCAAGCGCAGCATCGCGGCGAGCGCGCGCACGATGCGGCGGCGTTTCTTCGACATGTCGCCGTAGCCCTCGTGGTGCACGTTCGGGACGGCGCGGCGGTGATAGCGGGCGACGAGCGCGATGAGCTCGATCTCGTTCGGTTCGAACCCGCGCAGGTCGCCGTGCTTGATGAGGTAATACGAGTGGCGGTGGTGCTTTTCGTAGCTGATGTGGACGCCGGTGTCGTGGAGCAGCGCCGCGTATTCCAGCCACTCGCGCTCGCGATCGGTGAGGCCGTGGATGCCGCGCGTGCGATCGAAGAGCGCCAGCGCGAGCTTCGCGATCTGTTGCGAGTGCTCGGGCGAGTACTTGCAGCGTTCGGCCAGTTCGATGACGCTGCGGCGTCTGACATCGGGATACCGATCGGCCTGCGCGATTTCCTTGCGGTGCCTCGCGATGTAGTCGAGGATGAGCCCTTCGCGGAGCGACAGGTCGCACAGCGTGATGTGATCGGCGCCCAGACGTCTGAGGATGGTGTCGATGAGGATCGCGCCGGCGACCGCGAGATCGCCACGCCGCGGATCGAGTCCGGGAACCTGCAGCCGCTTTTCGAGATCGATCGACGTGAGCAGCTTGCGGACGCGGTGCAGATATTTGGCCGGGATGCGCCGGTTGCGCAGCGAGGTGGTCGTGGCGCCCGCCTGTTCCGTGGCGGCGACGGCGCCGAGGCTGAGAATTGTCCCCGACGTGCCGACCACGCGATTAAATCCCGCGCGCGCGAGCTGCTTCAGGTACTCACCAAGCTCCGACTCGATATGGCGCACCATCTTGCGTTCGTCGCGCGCCGAGATCGGATCGCTGTGGACGAAGCGTTCGGTGAGACGGATGACGCCAAGCTTGAAGCTGCGGCCGCTCTCGATCGTCGAGCCTGCGCCGCGCGTGATTTCCACGCTACCGCCGCCGATGTCGACCGCCACGGCCGTTTCGCCCGAGAGCCCGAGGCCGTACACCGCGGCCAGATGGATGAGGCGCGCTTCCTCGGTGCCCGAAATGACGTGGGCTCGGATGCCGGTCTGTTCGACGATGGCCTTGAGGAACTCGCCGCCATTTTCGGCTTCCCGCACGGCGCTTGTGGCCGCGGCGATGATGTGTTCGACCTGACGGGAGTCGGCGAGCCGCTTGAACTTCGACAACACCTGCAACGCGGCGTGCATCGCCTCAGGCGTCAGCGCACGGCCATCGAGACCGCCCGCGCCAAGCCGGACCATGTCTTTTTCCCGGTCCACCACCTCGAAGGAGAAGTCGGCGCGTACGCGCACGACGATCATGTGGATGGAATTCGTGCCGATGTCGATGGCGGCTAGTTGCATGACGAATCACACCATTGAGACAGTTGAGACCTGACCACTATAATCGGCATTTCACGTCTCCACGTATGGCTGTGCTGACATCGTGTCATAAGCTGCTCCAGTCTCGACTGAGCCCCCTCAAACGAGTGGCCACACGCGCCTTGCGCGCGGCGGTGGCCAGGCCTGACGTGGCGGTCAACGCCATCCGGCGCGCGCAGGCCGTGATGGTTCTGCTGCCGGGCGGATGCGACAAGGCCGAGAAGAAGGCCAAGGCGCGGCTGCGCACGGCGCTTCGTCGCGTCAGGAAGCGTCAGGATCGGGACGCGCTCGATCGTCTGATCCGCGATCTGCTCGAGTCGGATCGTCAGGCGAAGCAGACGTTGCTCGCGCTGCGCTCGGACGAGGCGGAGGACGAGGACCCCACCCGCGCGCGGTATCGCCGGAAAGACACGGCGGCGCTGCAGGCGGCGGCGCGAGCCTTCGCCACGCTGACCGAGGCCTATCGCGAGGCGGCGCGTAAAACCCCGCCGCCTCCGGAGCTGTTGATTGAGCGCGCGACGGCCTTGACGAAGAAGCGCGCGGTCGCGCTGACGCGCGCGATGCTCGACGCCGGCTCCGTGTACTCGGCCGATCGTCTCAGGCTGCCCAGGCGTCTCCTGCGCAAGTTGCGCACGGCGGCCGAGCTTCTGAAAGATCTGGGGGGCATCGTCACGGCGGCCAACCTCCGCGCCTTCGATCGCACGCTGTTGGCGCTCGATCGGATTCGCGATCTGCAACGGCTCATCAACCGCGTGCGCAAGGCGCAAGGGGCGCTCAGCCCAGCGGCGCTGCACGCCTGGCACGAACTGGATCTGACCATCATCGCGATCGAGCATCGCTGCCGTCGCCAGCACGCGCGTTACGTGCGCGAGTGTCCGGCGCTCCTGACGCTGTGCGAGTCGTGGGAGGCGCTGCCGGCCGCGACGGGACGTCCGCAGGCGGGGTAGTCTGCGGTGGCCGCGTCGCACGAGTTGTACTTGATCCGTCATGCGATTGCCGAGACACGCGGCGACCAGTGGCCCGACGAGACGAAGCGGCCGCTGACGGATGAAGGGAAGGCCTCGATGCGGCAGGCGGCGCACGGGCTCGTCTGTCTGGGCGTCACCTTCGACATCGTGCTGGCCAGCCCCTACGTCCGCGCGCGTCAGACGGCGGAGATTGTCGCCAACGCCTGCGCCGATCGTCCCGCCATCGTCACCGTTGATTCGCTGACGCCCGACGGGACTGTGCAAGGCGTGCTGCGCGATCTCGCGGCGCACACGGCCGCGACACGCATGGCGCTTGTCGGTCATGCGCCGTTTATCGGCGAACTGGCCGCGCAGTTGACAGGGCTTCGCCGTCCGCTCGAGTTCAAGAAGGGCGCGGTGTGCAGGATTGACATCACGACGATTTCGCCAGCGGGGCTAGGTGTGCTGCGCTGGTTCATCTCGCCGAAGTTGCTGCGCGCGGCGGGCAGACGCTAGCGGTCACGCGCTAGTCGACGAACCGGTAGCCGAGCC
>JAISPN010000192.1 GCA_031274845.1 Acidobacteriaceae bacterium | reverse complement strand
TCGTCAGCACGCCGTTCACATGACCGTCGCGCAGATCCTGCACCGCTTGTCCTTCGTCGGCGTAATCGACGATGTCGAACGTGCGGTTGCCTGACGACACCGCATTCGCCAACTCGCGCACGCGGGTGGCCGGCACGCCGTGATCGTGATCGACGAGCGCGACTTTCAGGTGCGTCACGGTCCCGCCAAAGGCGTAGCCGAGCACCACGAGCTGCACCATCGGAAAGATCATCGACATCAGGATCAACATCGGGCTGCGCCGGAACCGGCGCATCTCGCGTTCAACGATGGCAAGCGTACGTTGCATGACTCAATTACCGCCTGAGTGTCGAGATCCGATCGGCGTGCGACGCATCCTGCAGCGCGTCACGAAGCGCCCGTCCCGTGTAGTGCACGAACACATCGTCGAGCGAGGTGCTCTGCACCGCCAGCGAGCTGACGTTCACGCCCGCGCGCGACGCGGCGTCCATCAGCGCGAGCGTCGTCGCCGGTCCGTTGCCGGAGACCAACCGGTAGACGTTGTCGTGCGAAGTGATTCCTTCAACGCTCGCAAGCGCCGCAAGCTGACGTTCCCAGTCGGCGGGCGGATTGGCGAAGCTGACGTCGAGCGTGTTCTTGCCAGGCACCGACGCCTTCAGCTTGAGCGGCGAATCGAGCGCCTTGAGCTCGCCGTGATCGACGATGGCGATGCGATCGCAGAGCTTGTCGGCTTCGTCCATGTAGTGCGTGGTGATGAGAATCGTCAGCTCGCGCTGCTGTTTCACGCGCTGCAGCATCTCCCACACGTGTACGCGCGAGACCGGATCGAGACCGGTCGTCGGCTCGTCGAGGAAAAAGATGCGCGGCTCATGAACCAGGCCGCGCGCAATCTCGACGCGCCGCCGCATGCCGCCCGACAGATTGCGCACCTGCTTGTCGCGCCACTGCGTCAACTCGACGGCATCGAGCAGCTCGTCGATGAGCTTCTTGCGTTTCTCACGCGGCACGCCGTACAGCTTCGCGAAGATGAGCAGGTTCTCCTCGACGCTGAGCTCAAGGTCGCTCGTCATCGCCTGCGGGATGACGCCAATCGAGCGCCGCACATCGTCCGCCTGCTTGCTGACGTCGAAGCCGTTGATGAGCGCCGTCCCCGACGTCGGCGGGATCAGCGTCGTCAACATGCGGATGAGCGTCGACTTCCCCGCGCCGTTCGGGCCGAGCAGACCGAAGAACTCGCCCGCTTCAACCGCGAAGCTGATCCCCTTGACGGCGGTGAAGTCGCCGAATTTTTTGACGATGCCCTGAACGTCGATGGCGACCATGCGACTAGGACTGCAACGGAAACAGCACGTGAGCCGTCATGCCCACCGCGAGACGCCGATCCTTGTTGTCGACCCGCAGCCTGACCTCGAAGGTCTTGATGTCGCGCTTCGTGCGGCTCACGTCGCGCTGCGTGGCAAAGCCGGCGTCGACGCCGCGATAGAACACGACCCCGTCGAGCTCGGCGCCTGACGGCAGGATGACCTTCAGGTGATCGCCCAGCTTGACCCGATCGATGTACGTCTCTTCGACATCCACGCGCACCCATAGATCGTCGGGGTTCACGAGCGTCACCACCGCTTGCCCCGCCGAGACGACTTCGCCAGTCCGCGCCGCGCGCACATCGACAATCCCGTCGATCGGCGCTTTAATTTCCGTGTACGTCAGCCGCACATCGGCCTTCTGCTGTTGCGCGACCGCCGCCTGTTGCATGAACTGGCTGGCCTGCACGGCGCTGCGGCGCTTCGACACCTGCTCCGCATTCGTGCGGGCGAGCGCGACGCTGGCGCGTTGCACGTCCACCTGCCTGCGCAGCGCTTCGACACGCGCCTCTGCCGCCTGATACGTCGTCCGTGCCGTGTCGAGCTCCTGCGCCGACGCCACGCCCTGTTTGGACAGGTTCTGCACGCGATCGAACGTCAGCTTCGTCCCTTCGAGATCCGCAACGGCGGCCGCCTGCTGCGCCTCGGACGCCGCCAGATTCGATTCGGCCTGACCGATTTCGTCAGCAAGACGCCCCTGCTCGTAGCGCAAGTCCGCTTCGGACGTCGCAATCTGCGATTTGAGGTTATCGGCCGTGTGCGCCGCATACACGCTATCGGCGCGCAGTTCCTCCGGCTCGATGAACGCGAGGAGCTGCCCGCTCTTCACCTCATCGCCTTCCTGCACACGCACTTCGGCCAGACGGCCACCAATCTGCGGCGCGACGATCACATCATTGGTCGTCACCACACCGGTCAGCACCAGCTCGGTCGGCGCGATGGTGACGTAGTAGTAGATGCCCGCCGCCGCGGCCGCGAGCACAAGAAGCGGAATCAGACGTTTAAAGCTCAGAGAGGTTGTCGCTGAACGCCAAAGATTAAACGTATGTATAAAACAATTGTTTAAACAAAGTCAATCTCACGCACATGGATGATGCGTGGGGGGGGCGCTGACTGCGGGGCGAGCGAGTCGTCGAGCGAAACACCGACCCGTCAATGACCAGATGACGAAATCACCAGATGGTCAGATCACCCGTTGGGGTCCGTCACCGTGTACGTGATGCTCATGAGGAGCGTCAGGCCGAGAAACGCGGCGGCGGAGAGATAAGGCATCGCTTCGCCGAATCGTTCGAGCGCCGCGCTCCCCCAGATTGGGCCGAGCGCGCGGCCGAGGCTTTCCATCGCGCCGGCGGCGCCTTGCACGCGCCCCTGCTCATCGCCGCGTCCCGCCCGGCTCACGAGGCTCGACACCGTGGGATGACCGAAGCCCATGCCGAACGCGAGCGGAACGAGCGCAATCACCAGCACCCAAAGCGAGTACGCGAACGTCGTGCCGGCAAGGCCAATGACCGCGCATGCCACGCCGATGATGAAGGTCGGTTTGTCGCCAAGGCGCTGGACGATCGGACGGATGAACGCGCCTTGAATAATCGCGCCGAGCACGCCGAACCCCGCGAAGAGATACCCGGTCTGCGACACGTCGAACCCGAGGCGGCGAGCGACAAAGAGCGCGAAGGTTGTCTGGAAGATCGCAAACGCAAACCAGTAGATGAAGTCGATGACGAGGACGCGGCGCAGGCCGGGACGCTGGAGCATCAGCGCCATGTTGCGGAACGGCATCCCGGTGCCTGCCGCGGCGCGGTGCACGGTTTCAGGCAGCCACACCCACGCCATGACGGTCGCAATGAGCGTCATCGCCGCCGCCGCCCAGATCGGCGCCGTGTAGCTGTAGCCCGCGAGGATACCGCTCAAGGCCGGACCGCAGATAAAGCCCAGGCCAAACGCCGCGCCGATGATGCCGTAGGCGCGCGAGCGATCCTTCGGCTCGGTCACGTCGGCGACATAGGCGCGCGCCGTCGAGATGTTGCCGCCGGAGAGACCGTCCACGATCCGCGCCAGAAACAGCATCGCGATCGAGTGCGCCATCGCCAGCATCACGAAGCTCACGACCGTCCCCAGCAAGCTGAAGATCAGCACCGGCCGCCGTCCGTAGCGATCCGACAGATCGCCGAGCGCGGGCGCGGCGAGCAGTTGGCAGATCGAGAAAACGGCAAACAGCAAGCCGACCACGAGCGGCGAGGCGCCGAAGGTCTCCGCGTAAAACGGCAGCAGCGGCACGATGATGCCGAAGCCGACGAGGTTGACGAAGATGGTGAGAAAAATGACCAGCAGTGGCCGGGTCACTGTGTGGTGCCCTTCCCCGCCCGCGGTCCCTTGTTGTCGCGTACTGGAGCGTGATCCATGTTCCCGAGCCTGACGCCGGTTTCGTAGACGAACTGTGCGATCCGCGTCAATTTGCTGAATTCGATTTTCGACACGTCGTCGGTGTTGGCGTGGTAATCCGGATGAAGACCGGTCGTGAAAAAGATAATCGGAATCCCTTTGGCGGCATAGCTGTAGTGATCGCTGCGGTAATAGAACTGCTCGGGGTCGCCCGGATCGTTGAGCTCGTAGTCGAGCGCCAGCGGACGCGGCAGCGCCTGGTTCGCCTCCCGGCTCACCTGATGGAGTTCGCTGCTGATCCGATCCGAGCCGACCAGATAGACCGTATTCTCCTGCGCCGGGTCGTCGTTCCGGTTTCGTCCGATCATATCGACGTTCAACTGCGCCACGATGCTCCCAATCGGCACGGTCGGATGGTCGGCAAAGTAGCGCGATCCGTAAAGGCCGATCTCCTCGCCGGCGTGCCAGACGAACAGGAGCGATCGTTTCGGCCGTGGCCCTTCCTCAAACGCCCGCGCAATCGCCATCAGCGCCACGGTCCCCGACCCGTCATCGTCGGCGCCATTCCAGATGCGATCGTCCGCCGCGCGCACGGTCCCCGGCGGCGCCGGGCGGCGGCCATCCTTGGTCAACTCGGACTCGGCGTATCCCACGTGATCGTAGTGCGCGCCAAACGCCACGTACGTCTGCTTCAGTTGCGGATCGCTCCCCTCGACAATCCCGACGACGTTCTCTGTCAACTGCGTGCGGACGATCGTGTAGTCGGCATCGATGTCGAACGTCACGCTGACATCATCCAGCGTGAAGTGCGGCAGATCGTCCTGCGCCGACGCCTTGCGGCGAAGATCGCTGTACTTGACCGGCGCGCGGCTGAAGAGGAACTCGAACAGCGCGTCGCTGCCGCTCACGGCAGGCGTCACCGGCAGATCGAGACGCTGGGATGTCGTGAAGTCGGGCGTGTTGCTGTCCCCGTCCGGCGAGGCTACTGACCTCCTGCCCGTGCGCGAGAACGACCCCGGCTCGGGCGGACCGATCACGGCGGCCGCGTTCAGTTGATCGGTCGCGTAGCGGCTGCGTCCCGTGAGGATGCGCCGGTAGGACGACCCCGCCTTCCTCGGACCGTCGGTCCCCAGATAGACGACCGCAGTGTTCGAGAGAGTACGGCCGTTGAAGTCGCGATGGTTGAGATCCGGCGCCTCAAGCCCGTATCCGGCAAACTCGACCCGGGTGATCGTGACACGCCGGTTCTGGCCAACCTGCCGCGGGAAGGTGACGCCGTCGCCATCCTTGAAGGTCCGCGTCTCGTTGCCGACACGGATCGTCACCGACGACCGGTTCACGACCTTGACACCTTGCACGCGAACGGTCTGGAGAAACGTCCCGTCGTCGCCGGCAGGCTTGACGCCCCATTGCTGAAGATGGCTCTGCAGGTATCCGGCCGCCAGACCGAGACCGTCGGTGAAGGTGGCGCGTCCTTGCAGCTCATCGGACGCGATGTAGGTCAGCCACGCTTTGAGATCGGTGGCGTCGATCGAGGCGCGTCCCCCGCCTGCCGAGAGGACGTGCCACGACAACAGGGCAACAAGGGCGGCAGTCGTGCCGACGCGGCGCACGGTCATGACAACTCTCAAGTACTATACGGCACCCGTCCATACGCCTCTTGCCATGCCGCACGACTTCAGGTAACGTTTTCCGACCGAGAACTTCGGCTTTCCCACCGTGTCTTTTCGCTTGCTCGTCCTCACGACTCCACCCACTGGTTCCACCGGCTCAGGAGAAAATTGATTGGCTGTTCGTTTGTTCGTCGGCAATCTGTCTTACAGCACGACTGAAGCGGATTTGCGTGGCTATTTTGGCGCGGTTGCGCCCCCCTCACAGGTCGTACTTCCCGTCGACCGAGAAACCGGACGGCCGCGCGGCTTTGCGTTCGTCGAGTTCACGGACAGAAGCCACGCGGAACAGGCGGTGCAACGCTTCAACGGGCAGATGTTCAACGGCCGTCCGCTGGCCGTGAGCGAAGCGCGCGCCCGTGAAGATCGCGGACCCGGAGGCGGACCCGGCGGTCCTCGCCCCGGTGGTGGGTTCGGTGGCCCCCGTCCGGGCGGCTTCAGCGGTCCTCGCCCTGGAGGCGGCGGCTTCTCTGGTCCTCCCCGCCCCGGCGGTGGCGGCTTTGGCGGTCCCCGGCCGTTCGATCCGAACGCACCCACGCCGCCGCGCAATCGCAACTTCGGCCCTGACGCCAAACCGCAGCGCGGCCCGAACGCCAAGGCCAAAAAGAAAGAAAACGAACGCCCGCGCGGTCCAATTCCCACCAAGTTCACCGGCCGCTCGTTCAGCCTCGAAGACGATTCTCCGGAAGACGAGGCGATCGATATCGACGATTTCGCCACGAGCCGTCCTGCCGACGACTCGTCCGACGAGGAATAAACTCATCACCACGCCTGAGGCCGTCCACCGAGGACGGCCTCAGTGGCATCCGGGCCACTTCATCCAACGAAAGATTGGCTGCCATGTCCGTCGTCCTCTTCGTACGTAGCTCTCTGACGATGCTGCTTCTCGCCGCCGCAACGACGGCCGTTGCACAGACGGACGACTGGGCCTGGAACCATGTCAGCGCGAAGACCAAAGCCATCTGCACAGAGGTTGGTCAGCCCAACCCGCCGGCAGCGGATCGCCCGTCAGCGGCTCAGGCCACGGCGCTCAAAGGGTGCGATTCCACGACGCTGTACTACGGCATCGGCACCTCGCCTGACTACGAGAAGGCGCGGCACTGCGCGTTCGTCGAAGCGGCGGCCAAGGACGCCGCCGATAACCTGTTCGGTGGAACAACGACGCTGATGCAGATTTACGCCAACGGCTACGGCGTGACGCGCAACCTGAATCTTGCCACCGCCTATGCGTGCCGCGTCGATGGCGCACCAGCGGAGATCGAAGGACGCGTCGCGCATCTCCAGTCGCTCAAGACCGCACCTGACACGTTTGATTACTGCGACGACATCACCAGCGGGTACGCGATGGGCCATTGCGCGTCGCTTGAATCCGAACGGGAGGCGGCGAAACGTGACGCGCAGGTGGATGCGCTGGCGGCAACGTTCCCGCCCGCCGCGCGGCCGCTCTATGCGGCGATGAAAAAGAGCTTCGACGCCTTTGTCAATGCGCATGGTGACGGCGAAGTCGATCTCTCCGGCACCGCCCGTGGCGCCTTGATGATCGAAGAGAAAGATCGCGTGCGGGACCAGTTCGTGAAGGATCTGAACCGGCTCGCGTCCGGCCAATGGCCCACGGCCAACGCGTCAAACGCCAAGGCCGCCGATGCCGCGCTCAACGTCAGCTACCGCAAGGCGCTCGCCGCGGCCGGCAGCAAGAGCAACCTGACCACGATCAAGAGCGAGGATATCCGCGCGGCACAGCGCCTCTGGCTCGTCTGGCGTGACGCCTATGTTCGCTTCGCCGCAACCGCCGAACCCAAGGTCAGCCAGGATGCCATCGTGGCGCGCCTCACCCGTCTACGCGACGCCCAACTCCAAACCATCCGCGAC
>JAISPN010000228.1 GCA_031274845.1 Acidobacteriaceae bacterium | reverse complement strand
CGATCGGCCGGCGGATCGAGCAGCGACATCCCCGTCCAGGCGTCCGGCACTTTCAGGTGCAGCCGGCTGGCGATGGTCGGCGCCACGTCGATCTGCGAGGCGAACTGCAGGTTGCGATACGTCACGCCCGGATCGTCGTAGATCAAGAGCGGGATGTGCACCGCTTCCTGATAGAACAGATCGCCGTGGAGATAGCTGGACGCGCCGCGCTCACCCAGCGCGTCGCCATGGTCGGCCAGAATCACCACCATGCTGTTGCGTAAATATCCCAGCGCATCGAGCTTCGCAAAAAGACGCTCGATGATCGCGTCCGCCTGAAGCACGCCGTTGTCGTAGTGGTTCACCCACTTCTGACGATCGTCGGCGCTCACGGCGCCAAACCATCCGATCCGCACGTCGTTCGGTGTAAAGCGCGCGAACTCTGGCCATCTCGTGCCTACAAAATGCGTGGACATCAAGTGGATGTAGAAGAACGAGCGGTCGTGCTCGTTCGCGGGAAGACGATCCAGCCCCGCGAGCACCGCGCGATCGTCGTTCGAGTCGTACGGCGCCGCGTCAGCCCCATCGAGATAGAGCGCCTGCTCGTAGCCATACGCGCTGCGAAGGCCCAGCCAATCGTGACGGCCGCCGAGCACGAAATACGACTGGTAGCCGACGTCGTGCAAGAGGTCGAAAATCTTGTAGCCAAACTCGACACCCGCAATGAGCCTGCCCGACATCGTACTGAGAATGCCACACGGCGACACCGAGCACGCGGAGAACGCACGATCGACTTTCAAAAGCCGCCCTTCATCAGCCAGTCGAGAGAGAAAAGGTGTCGTCGGGAGTTCATACCCGTAGACGCCCATGTGATCGGCGCGCAGTGAATCGGCGATGACGATGATGACATTACGATCGGCGGCCTGGTGGAGTTGCCGGTAGGCCTCGCGCTCGCTGGCGACGCGCTTCTGCTGATTCTCAAACGCCACATACCAGCCAAATTGCGCTTTCTCCTTCTGCGGCCGGAAAAGCGCCACGACAGGATCGCGATGCAGAACGCCCTCAGCTCTCAACTGTCGCGCGAGGACGGTCAGCGTCACGCCGAGACCGGCGGCACATAGGCACAGTGCGGCCACAGACACCCGCGTCCGCCGCGGCGTGCTGAACAGACTGTAACGCCCGCCGGGATACACCAGCGATTCGAATGCGCACGTAAAGCGATCGGACCACGCGACAAACAACGCAACGACCCCTGCCACGCCGATCGCCAGACACAAATAGATCCCCGGCGAGAGCGGAGGCGCGTCGTTGCCGATGCCGACCACCCAGGGTCCATAGTCGGCGATCATGTCGGCAGAGATGTTCTCCTGCCAAAGGGTGTTGCTCGTGATGTTGGCCGCGTAGAGCAATACGAGCAGCACAGCGGCAAGGCCGCACAGACCGGCACCGACGCTCCGGCGCCACCGATGCCGCAACCACGAGGCGCGGACCATGATGCCTATGACGATCCCGCTCGCGAACAGCGCCGCAACCACAAGCGACACGTGAAAGAGTTGAAAGCGGTAGTCGAGGGGAGAAAGCCCCCACGGAGTAAAACGCCAGGAAAAATAGACAGCGAAGGCGGCGCTCACCGCGACCTGCGCAGCGACGACGGCAATGAGCGTGATGAGCGCTCGCGTCTGCTGCGCGGATGATGCCTGGTACGTAATAACGCCTCCTCTAGACCTCCACCTTCTTCTTCGGCGCCATCTTCCCGAACCAGGCGGCAGGGCTCCACTCGCGCAGGTCGTCGAAGTACGAATAGACGACCGGCGTGACCAGCAGCGACAGTAGCAGACAGAGCACCTGTCCGCCAATGATGGTGACCGCCATCGACGCGCGCGATCCCGACCCGGCGCCGCGGCCCAGCGCAATCGGAATCATGCCGGCGATGATCGCGATCGTCGTCATCAGAATCGGACGCAGACGCACGTGGTTGGCGGTGATGATCGCGGCGTGACGATCGAGCCCTTGCTCCCGCAGCGTGTTCGTGTAGTCCACCTGCAGAATCGAGTTTTTCTTCACGATGCCAAACAGCATCATCAGACCGATGGCGCTGTAGACGTTGATCGTCATCCCAAAGGCCATCAGCGACAGGAGACCGGCCGGCAGACTGAGCGGCAGCGCGGTCATGATCGTCAGCGGGTGGACGAAGCTGTTGAACTGCGACGCCAGCACCATGTAGATGAACAGGATCGCCAGGATGATGGCCAGCGTGAAGTTGTCCGACGCTTCCGCGAGCGCCTTGGCGCTGCCGCCGAAGAGCGCGTTGTAGCCTGGCTTTAAGTGCAGGTCGTCGACCTTCTCTCTCGCCGCCGCCAGCACGTCGCTAAACGCCGCGCCCTGAATATTCGCGATCACCGAGATCTGACGCTGCCGGTTGTAGCGGTCGATCGACGCCGGACCGCTGTCGTTCCGCAGCATTGCCACGTCGCTCACGCGAACGGTACGCCCGGTCGCTGTGGGCACCAGCAGATCGCCCATCCCGGCCGGATTCGATCGATACGACTCGTCGAGACGAAGACGCACCACGAACTGATCGTCACCATCCTTGAACTCCGATACTTCCTCGCCGCCCACCAGCGTGCGCAGGCCAGTGGCCAGCGTGTCGATGTTGACGCCTAAATCGGCCGCGCGTGTGCGATCGACGGTGACGCGCAGTTCCGGTTGCGTCGGCTCATAGCTCGAATCGACATCGGCCACACCGCGCACGCTGCGCAGCTTGTCCATCAACTCCACGGTGTAGCGCTGGAGTTCATCGACATCGGCGCCCTGAATCAGAATCTGGAGCCGGTTCCCCCCACCGCCACCGCCGCCGCGTCCGCCACTGCTTGCGCCAGAGATATCGGTGCCGCCAGACACACTGATCCGTGCGCCTTGATATTTGCGCAGCAACGTTCGCGCGCGCACCATCAGCTCTTGCTGCGAAATCGTCCGCTCTTCGAGATCCACCATGTTGATCCCGAAACTGCCGCTCCCCGGGTTGACCTGAACGCGAACACGGCGCAGCGCCGGCAGCGCCAGCAGTTCTTTCTCAATCGGCTGGATGTACTCCTCGGTCCGCGGATAACTCGTGCCACGCGGCAGACGTACGCTGATGTTGAACTCCCCCTGGTCGTCGTCCGGCACGAGTTCGCGTCCGACATAGGGATAGAGGAACACCGCCGACGCGGTTACCGCGGCGGCCATGACCATCATCGCCAAGCGATGACGCATCGCCCACCCGAGCATCACGCCGTAGGTGCGATCCAGCCAGGCGTAAAAGCCCTTCGACTTCGAGGTCGAGTGCCCGGTCTGACCTTCGCCCGATTGGCCGACGATGTCGTCGAGGCGAAGCCACCAGGCGGCAAGCGCCGGCGTCAACGTGAACGACACGAACATCGACAGCAGAATGGCCGCCGCCGACGTGATGCCAAAGCTGAAGAAGTAGCGGCCGATCTGCCCCGTCATGAACGCGACCGGCACAAAGATGACCACCAGCGAGAGCGTCGTCGCCATCACCGCTAGGCCGATCTCTTTCGTGCCTTCCACCGCGGCCTTCTTCGGCGACATCCCCTTCTCTTCAACAAAGCGGAAGATGTTTTCGAGCACCACGATGGCATCGTCGATGACGATGCCGGTGGCAAGCGAGAGCGCCAGCATCGTCATGTTGTTCAGCGTGAAGCCGAAGGCCTTCATCACCGTGAACGTGCCGATGAGCGACGCGGGCACGGCGAGCCCAGCAATCACCGTCACGCGGAAATTTCTGGTGAAGAGGTACACCACCACGCACGCCAGGAGGCCGCCGAAGAGAAGGTGCATCCGGATCTCTTCAAACGACTTCCTGATGTAGATCGACTGATCGCTGCCGGTCATGATGGTCAAGTCGGGGGGCAGCGCCGCTTGAATCTGTTCGAGCCTCGCCTTGATGCGATCGACGACCTCGACGGTGTTGCTGCCAGACTGCTTGACCACCTGAATCAACACGGCCGGCGTCGCCACGCCATCGACGCCGATGCGTGTCGCGCCGCGCACCTCTTCAACCGAATCCTGCACGCGACCGATGTCGGCAAAGGTAATCGCCGCGCCGTCCTTGTAGGTGAGGACGATGCGGTTGAAGTCGTCCACGTTCTGAATGCGCCCCATCGTCCGGAGCGCGACCTCTGCCGGCCCCGACACAAAGCTGCCACCCGGCACTTCGACGTTCTGACGCTGCACCGCGGCGCGGACCTGATCGACGGTCAGCCCGTACGCGCTCAACCGATCGGGGTTCAGCAGCAACTGAATCTCGCGCTTGCGTTGGCCGCTCAAGCTGACTGAGCCCACGCCCGGCAACGTCTCGAGCCCCTGCTTGATCTGCTTCTCGGCAATCTGCGCCAGTTCCTTCGGCGCGCGCGGACCGAACATCGCGAAGCTGAACACCGGCGCAGAGTCGGGATCGATTTTCTGAATCTGCGGCGCTAGCGCATCGCGAGGGAACTGACCGACGATGGTGGCAACCTTGTCGCGGACGTCTTGCGTCGCCGACTCGATATCACGCTCGAGGAAGAAGGCGATGCTGACACGCGAGGAACCTTGACTGGACGTCGCGTTCAGCTCGTCGATGCCGCTGATCGTGTTAACCGCTTCCTCGATCCGCTTCGTCAGCTGTGTTTCGACTTCCTCGGCGCTGGCGCCCGGCAGGCTGACGCTCACCGTCACCACCGGAGAGTCGGTCTTCGGCATCAGGTCGAGGCCGAGCGAGAAGTACGAGACCGCGCCCAACACGATGAGCGCGGTCGTCATCATGACGGCAAAGACGGGCCGTCTGACGCTGACGTCGGAGAGGATCATTTCGTGTCTCCCGCGGGTGCTTGGCTGGTGGATGGCTGCGCGGCCGGGTCAGCGCCCGGTGCCGCCACGTCGCCACGGCCGCCGCGTCCTCGGCCGGCACCGCCCTCCCCCGTCGTGACCGCCATGCCGGTGGCCAACTGATTGAGCTGCGACGTGGCCAGCACTTCGTTGCCCTTCAAACCGTCGACGACTTCCCACTGCTTGTCCTGGTGCGCGCCAAGCGTGATGACCTGCTGGCGTGCTTTGCCGTTCTCGATTACGTACACCGTCGAGACACCCGCCAGCGTCGACACCGCATCGTCAGGCGCCGCGATGACGTTCTCGTCCACCTTGAGGCCGACGCTCCCCTTCGCGAAGAATCCGGGTTTGAGCAGCCGGTCCGGGTTGTCCACCAACACCTCGATGGCAAACGTGCGTGTGGTCTGATCGACCGCCGGGCTGATGAAGGCCACCTTCCCCTTGAACGAGCGCCCCGGGAAGGCTTCGACCTCGAAATCGACGATCTGATCTTTGTGAATGGCCGCGGCGAACTTTTCCTGAATGCTCGTGCGCAACTTCAGCGGATTGATTTGCACGATGGTCGCCACTTGCGTGTTTTCGCGGATGAATTCGCCCGGCTGCACGAGACGTTCGGCCACCGCCCCCTCCACGGGCGCTTTGATGACCGCGTCGTTTAGTTTCTTCTGGGCGAGATCGTAGGCGGCGCGGCGCGCCTGAAGCGTCGCGCGGAGGACGCGGATGTTATCCATCGCCGCGCTATAGGACGCTTCCATCACCTTGAATCGCGTCTCGGCGGCATCCAGATCCACTTTGGACACCAACCCGCGGCCATTCAACTGGGTGGCCCGATCGTAGGTGGCCCGCGCATCGTCACGATTGGCTAACGCCTGACGCACGGAGGCGATCTGCGTGTCGTCCGGAGGTTGCTGCTGCCGGTTCTCTATCCCGAGTTGCGCTTCGACCTGCGCCAGCGCGCTGTCTGCCTGATCGAGCGAGAGCGCCAACTCCCGCGGCTCCAGCGTCACCAGCGCATCGCCGGCGCGCACCTCGCTCCCCAACTCGATCGGGACCGTGCGCACCACGCCAGCCGCTTCGGAGCTGACCTTAGCCTGATCGGGCGAGACGAGCGTGCCAGACAGATCGGCGCGCCGTTCGACCGAGATGCGACCAAGCGTCGCCGTCGTCACGTTCGGAGCCGTTCCACCACGCCCGCGGCCACTACCGCCGCCAGCCGGACTCGCGCCACGCTGACAGGCCACGCATGAAAACGACACAACAAGCACAAGAAGCCGGTAGGTCACAACGCTCCAAAAAGAAAATTTAATGTATCGAATTCAATAAACGTTCGTACTGAAACGCCAAAAAGGTCATTAATCTATACCGCTTCAAGGCCGCCGCGCTATCTAAAAGACGGTACCCACGCCCCCGAGCGCACATTTCCGTGATCCTTCAGTTGTTCGTTGATGTCAGCCGTTCGTGCGACGGCCATGCGAGAACGTTCTGGGACAAGCCTGCCCCAGTGAGACGAGGTGATGGTGAGGTGAGGTGCGCCGTTCCGCGCCCGCGCGTCAGCCTTCGGCGCGAAGCGCGACGGACGGATCGATGCGGGCGGCTCTTCGTACGGGGAGGTCGTTCGTCATGATTCTCGGGATTCACATCCAGGATGCTTCACTCACGCAGGGACGATCACTCCAATCCGCTTGAGCGGTCATTCCAACCGCTCGTCATCGACACCAACCGCTCATCACTCTCGCATTCAAGGCACGTAAATCGAACGGTAGGGTGTGGCTATGACTGAATTCCTGTGGATCTCTCTTGTTCTCTGCCTCTCCGGCGTTCCGCTGTTTGGAACCGCGGAGTACCTCACGACACGAAACATGGCCGACCCGCTCTGGATGCTCGCAGGGTATCTCTACCTTGCCGTCGCGTACTGGTGGCCCTTGGGGTGGTGGCTGTCACGCCATTCGCCACGCACTTGGATCCGAGTGCTCCTCGGCTTTTTCATCTCCATTCCACTGTATTTCGCAGGCTTGGCAGTGGCGTATTGGTCGCTTGGATTTCACTTCGCACCACGCAATGCAGGCACGTGGGGCACGTACCTCTCCGCAGCGCCATGGTTCTACGGGTACACGGTCGCGCTTCAGTGGCTGGTGCATCGACAGGGCCAATTACGATCAGCCACGCAGTGGGTGGCAAGAGTTGTCGCCATCATCGCGATCAGCGCGCCGGTCGCCGCAATACTACTTATCGATCCCTTCAAACCACCAACAACCGCGACACCCATTACACGGATCGCGAACGTGCGAGTCGTCGATCCGATAACCGGAGTCTCTCCGCAACCGCAGACCGTGGAAATCGCCGAAGGACTCATCGTCCGCATCGAGGACGCTTCGAGAGCAAATGCCTCGCCGGACGGGAAGACGCTCGATGGCCATGGAGCGTTCCTTGCGCCAGGGCTCATCGACATCCACACACACCTCCAGACACCAGTGTCATCCGCCGATGGCTTCTCCTTGAGCTACGCGGGGCGCGAAATATTCGGACAGTATGTCGATCATCGGCAACAGTACCTGGCGGCTGGCGTGACGAGCATCCGAGATACTGGCGGAGCGGCACCATTCTCGTACCGCCTCCGGGATGAACTTCGGACCGGACGCCTTGCCGGACCTCGTCTCTTCACGGTCGCACGATTGGTCACCTCGCCAGGAGGCCATCCGGTATCAACCATCTGGCCGGCCATGCTTGCCGCGCCAGGAGCAATTCAGGCGAGCAACAGCGCCGCCATGATCGCAGCACTCGAATCAGATCTCGTCGAGTACCAACCAGACGCAATAAAAGTGATCTACGGAACCATCGGCCGTGCGCACACACATCTCACAGAGAATCTGCTCGCCGATGCAGTGCATCTTGCCCATCAGCGTGCCGTGCCTTCAATCGTGCATGCGGAAACGGTCGACGATGTGATGGCTGCGGCACGGAGTGGCGCAACAGGCATCGAGCACGTGGCCTCCATCGGGACATTGCCAGGTTCCTTACTGCAGGTGCTACAGGAGAAGAAGCCGTTTATCGATCCGACGTTTGGTGAATACCGGATCGCGCTTCGGCAACAGCGGATCCGCGGCGCTGCGGCCAACAGTGCCCTCGAAACCGCACGCGGAATCATCGCGCAGCTTGCAGCGGCGGATGTACCGTTGGTGGCGGGCACCGACTCACCACTCGTCCCTTACGGAACCGGTCTGCATGACGAGTTGACCGAACTCGAACGCGCAGGACTGCGGCGAGACACGATCCTGCGCATCGTCACCGTCAACAACGCGGCCTACCTCAATCGCGCGTCCACGTTGGGGCGCGTGGCACCAGGCTTCCAAGCCGACGTAATCCTGCTGCAACAGAATCCGCTTGAAGGGCTCGATACCCTCAGACATCCGCTCTGGACGATGGTCAACGGTGTTGTGATGTGGGACACTTCCCAGCCGAATCCATGATCCAGACAGGAACCATCCAGCCACAAGCGACGCTCTCCAACAGCCGTACGTACTGGATCTATCAGTACGGCGGCTGGATCGGATTCGCTACGTACATCGCCGGCTCCTACGTGGTGTTTGCACCGAGTTGGCAACCATCAGTCGTCGCCAGCATGCTCTTGTTCAACGCAGTGGTGTGTCCCGTCGCCACTCATCTATTGAGAGCCTGGATTCTCCGACACGGGTGGCTGGCTCTCAGTTGGCGTCCGCTTGCCGCGCGCGCGATCATTGCGGTCGCGTTGCTGGCCGCGATTCTCGCCGCAATGGTGGGCGTGGTGGACGTCGCCATGAACGGCCGTCTCAGCATGGAGGCCGTTGGGCTCTTCTGGACGTTCTTTGGATTTATCTGGGCCGTTGGCGGATGGCTCTCCATCTATGTCATGGTGCAGGTCCGACGCAAACGGGAACGGATCGCATTGGAGTTAACGGTGCTCGCGCGCGAAGCGCAGCTCGACGCTCTCCGGGCTCAAGTCAATCCACACTTCCTCTTCAACTGTCTCAACTCACTCCGGGCGCTCGTGGTCCAGGACCCCGAACGTGCCGTCGGCATGATTACCGCGCTCAGCGATCTACTGCGCTATGCGTTGACCTCCGATCGGCGACGGGTGGTTCCGCTCGCCGAGGAACTGGTGGTCGTCAACGAGTATTTGAAGCTCGAAGGCGTACGCTTCGAAGAGAAACTACAGGTTGAGCGCCGGATCGAAGAGACAGCCCTACCACTGACAGTTCCGCCACTGCTCGTTCAGACGCTCGTGGAAAATGCCGTAAAGCATGGCATCTCGCGTCAGCCTCGTGGCGGCTCGATCACGATCGAGGCAAAGATCATCGACAAGACGCTTTCGATC
>JAISPN010000115.1 GCA_031274845.1 Acidobacteriaceae bacterium | reverse complement strand
ACTTGCCGGTGATGGTGTTGCCGATGGCTTGCATCCAGTCTTTCAGGCCCGACGCACCCGTTACTCCCTTGTACGTCCCCGCGGTGTTCTGCGTCAGGTTGCCGAGAATCCGCGAGGGGGTTCCCATGGACGTGCCCACGCTAATCACCACGGCGTAGGCCTTGCCACGACGGTTCAGAAAATCGTTCATGAACGCGTTGTAGCGATCGATGGGCAGTTCGCTTTTCGATTCCGCATCGGTCGTCATGAACACGTAGACTTGCCGGCGATCCTTGGCGGGTTTCATGAGCCGCGTGTCGGCTTCGAGGAGCGTCTCTACCAGCGCGTTGCCACCGCCGTCCGGCCCAAACCCCTCGATTGCCTTCTTGAGCCGATCGCGCGGCGCATCGGGAGGCACCCGAATCCGCAACTGCCCGCCAGTGCTCACCAGCGCAATCTCCGCGTCGTCAGGCATCGTGTCGACGAACGCCTCCAAGCCCGCGCGAAAATTGTTGCTCATGCTCACCATCGTGCCGCTCGAATCGACGATCAGGACGACGCGCAGGCGCGGACTTCCCTCTTGCGCGCCAACGACCGCGAAACCAAAGGTGAACGCATATAGAACCGAGAGCGCCGCGATAAGCCGAATGGGCTTCATCTCACGTCTCCTTCGTGAGGCAAAACGGTTGGATCTGCGCCCGAATTCTAATGCTTTTTCTAATGCTTTTTTCTGGACCAAAGGCTGACCATCATCCCGACCACGACGACGACGACCGCGCCAATGAGGTTGTGCCAGAGGAACGCGATCTGTGTCGTGAACGCGACGACCAGCACGACGGCCATGCCGGCGATGAGGCCGTAAAACGCGCCGGTGGCGGTGGCGCGCTTGGTCAGAATCGCCAGCATGAAGACGCCCAGGATCGATCCGTAGAAGAACGATCCGTAGCGGTTCACCACTTCGATGAGCGACCCCTGATTGGCGGCGTAGATCGACACGGCGCACGCAAACAGTCCCCAGCCGAGCGTGGCCACTTTCGACACTCTGAGATAGTGACGATCGTCCGCGTCAGGCACGAAATGACGGCGATAGAAGTCGATGATTGTCGCGGACGACAGCGCGCTCAACTCTCCCGCCGCGGACGACATCGCCGCGCCGAAGATCGCGGCAATCATCAACCCGGCCAGACCGATCGGCAGACTCGTTGTGACGAAGGTCGGAAAGACGTAGTTGACGTCCGTGTAGCGCTCGTCACCCGTCGCCTCTTTGACGAGCGCCACGGCGCGGCTGCGGACGTCTCGAAGCTCTCGGTCGGCGTCGGCAAACGCGGCGCTGTTCCGCGTGGCGCCGGCGGCACGGCGAGCGGTGACTGCCGCATCGAACTCGGTCTGAAGGCTCGCATACTGCGCCGCGTGAGGGCCTGACGCGATCTCCGCGTCGTGTACGTGGTTGAACAACATCGGCGGCGGCGTGAACACATAGAACACAAACACGAGCACGCCGGTGCCGAGGATTAGCAACTGAAAGGGAATCTTGACGAACGCGCTCATCATCAACGAGCGGCGTCCTTCGTCGACCGAGCGCGTGGTGAGATATCGCTGCACCTGACTCTGGTCGCATCCGAAATAGGAGAGGCTCAGGAACAACCCGCCAATGAGTCCCGACCAGAGCGTGTAGGTTTCGCGCACGTCGAAGGTGGTGTCGACCGCGCTGAGACGGCCAGTCTGCCCAGCGAGACGAAGCACGTCGCCAACATCCGCCACGCGCGTGATATTCCAGACGAGCACGGCGACCGCGCCGGCAAGCGCGATGACGACAAGCGCCATCTGCTTCACGTCGCTCCAGGCCACCGCCTGCACACCGCCGAGGCTGGTGTAGGTCACCATCGGCACCGACAACGCCAGCACGGTGACCGGAATACTCCATCCCAGAATCGCCGACATGACGAGCGCGGGCGCCGAGAGCGTCACGCCGAGCGACAGCGCGCGGCCGATCAGGAACAACAGGCTCGTGGCCGTTCGCGTCCGCAAATCGAAACGCTGTTCGAGGTATTCGTACGCGGTGTAGACGCGCGCCTTCGTGAAGAACGGCACGACGGTCTGCGACAGAATCACCATCGCGATCGGCAGGCCGAAGTAGAACTGCACGAAGCGCAGTCCTGTCGCGTAGCCCTGTCCTGTTGTGCCGACGAGCGTGATGGCGCTAATCTGCGTCGCCATCACCGACAGTCCGGCCGCCCACCACGGCAGCGATCGGCTCGCGGCGAAATAGCCTTCGACGTTGCCGGTGTTGCGCGACCGGCGCACGCTGTCGACCACCAGCCAGAGAAGGTAGACGCCGACGATGCCCCAGTCGATGGCGCTCATGAGTAGGCGCGGCTCAGAAGCCAGAGCAAAAGAATGATCACGGCTTCAAGGACAAGCGCGCCGGCATAGCGGGCGGTCATCGAGCGGCTGGCCTTATCGGTGGACGGATCTGTCATCACGCGGCCGCGCGTTCAGTGAGGCGGCGCTCCGCCGTCATGATGTGTGATTCGATGTGAAAGAGGCGATTGCCGTGCTGGATCGCCCTCGACGGTGCGAGAAGCACCGTCTGGGCGTCTGTGATGTTGTCGGCGAGAACGGTCGAGACGTGCTCAGGCGCGAAGCGCATGGGGGCTCAGTATACGTCCCGGACGCCTGAGCATGAGGGCCGGAGGAAATCCGGCGCGCCAAGTCTTACCCCTTACAGATTGACGGTCTCCGCGATCGTGCGCTCGATGCCGTACGGCGCGCTGTGCGGCTGGTTCATGCCGTAGGTTCTCCAGTCGCGCGTGACGTAATCACCCATGGTCATGACCAGAAGAATCACCAGCCAAAAGAGGCTGGAGAGGACCACGAGTTTCGTCAGCCTCGGGCTGTACTTCACGTGCATGAAGTACAGGACGACCAGTGTCGCTTTCGTAATCGCGATGCCAAGCGCCACAACGGTATTGAGCGGGCCCAGGTCGACGAACGAAACCGCGACGGTGATGGCCGTGAAGACCATCAGCGCTGCGAAAACCGCAAAGTAGATCTTTTTCGGGACGATGTGCGTGGCAGACATCAGCTTATATATGCCGCCCTAAGAGGTACAGCAGCGGAAAGAGGAAAATCCAGACGATGTCGACGAAGTGCCAGTACAGACCACTGATTTCGATCGGGCTGGAGTAATCCTTCGTGATCGTGCCGTTCTTCGTCCAGATAAACATCCAGGTCATGAGGCCAAGGCCCACGATCATGTGCAGGGCGTGCAGGCCGGTCATCACAAAGTAGAGCGAGAAGAAAATCTGCGCCGGCTGTTGCAATGCCGGATCGTCGAAGTGGAAGCTCGCGCCGGGCACATGATGATGCTCGAACTTGTCCATGTACTCGACGCTCTTGATGCCCAAGAACGCCAGGCCAAGGATCATCGTGACGACAAGAAAGAACATGATCTTGCCGCGCTCCCCTTCCTGGGCCGCGTGCACGGCAAGCGCCATCGTCAAGCTGCTGACGATGAGCACCGCGGTATTGGTCGCGCCGAGCGTGATGTCAAGCTCATGGCTCGAGGCCATGAACGCCGCCGGGTACCAGTGGCGGTAGAGCGTGTAGGCCATGAACAAGCCACCGAAGAACAGGACTTCGGTCACCAGAAAGACCCACATGCCGAGTGTCGCGGCGGTGTGCTGCTCTTCGAGATTCTCGAAGTGATGCGCCAGCGCCGGCGGATGATGGTGTTCGTGCAAAACCGCTTCAGGCAACGTGCCCCTCCACCGGAGTCGGATATTCGTACGCGTCCCACGTCACGACAGGCGTCTCTTCGAAATTGAGCGTCGGAGGCGGTGACGTCGTGTTCCATTCGAGGCCGACCGCGCCCCATGGATTGGAACCCGCGATCGGTCCGTAGCGGAGCGACCACGCGAAGTAGAACATCGGCAGCAGATAGCCGATGGCCAGAATCGACGCGCCGGCCGAGGACAGCACGTTCAAGAGCTGGAACTCTGGCGGATACGCGTGATAGCGGCGCGGCATCCCGAGGTAGCCGAGGATGAACTGCGGAAAGAACGTCAGGTTGAACCCGACGAAGACGATGACAGCCGCGATCTTGGCGAGGCGCTCCGGATACATGCGGCCGCTGATCTTCGGCCACCAGTAGTGCAGCCCGCCCAGATACGCCATGATCGTGCCGCCGACCATCACGTAGTGGAAGTGCGCGACGACGAAATACGTGTCGGTGACGTGCACGTCGATGCCGATGGACGCCAGGAAGAGGCCGGTGAGACCGCCGATCGTGAAGAGGCCGATGAAGCCGATGGCATACAGCATCGGCGTCGCCCACTCCACGGAGCCCTTATACATGGTCGCCGTCCAGTTGAACACTTTCACGGCCGAGGGAATCGCCACGAAGAAGCTGATCAACGAGAAGACCAACGCCGCATACACCGATTCGCCCGCCACGAACATGTGGTGGCCCCACACGAGGAAGCCGAGCACGGCGATGCCGAGGCTGGAGAAGGCGACAAACGTGTAGCCGAAGATCTGCTTGCGGCAGAACGCCGCGATGAGCTCCGAGATGATGCCCATCGATGGCAACACCATGATGTACACGGCCGGGTGCGAGTAGAACCAGAACAGGTGCTGGAAGAGCACCGGGTCGCCGCCGACGGCCGGATCAAAGATGCCGAAGTGGAACGCGCGCTCGGCAACAACCATGACCAACGTGACGGCCACGACTGGCGTGCCGAGGATCATGATGATCGACGTCGCGTAGTGCGCCCAGATGAACAGCGGCAGCCGGAACCAGGTCATCCCCGGCGCGCGCATGCGGTGAATCGTGACGATGAAGTTCAGGCCGGTGAGAATCGACGAGAACCCGTTGATGAAGATGCCGAGCCCGGCCGGCAGCACCGCGGATGTCGACGCGGCGGTGCTGAACGGCGTGTAAAACGTCCACCCGGTATCAAGGCCGCCGGCGATGATCGCGTAGAGCGTGAACAGCGAGCCGATCATGTAGATGTACCAACTCGCCAGGTTGATCTTCGGGAACGCCAGATCCTTGGCGCCGATCATCAACGGGAGCAGGAAGTTACCAAGCGTCGCCGGCACGGCGGGGATGAGGAAGAAGAACACCATCATCACGCCGTGCATGGTGAACAGCTTGTTGTAGGTGTCGTCCGTCACCATGTCGCCGGCTGGCGTCGCCAGGTCGAGGCGAATGCCCACCGCGAACGCGCCGCCGATGATGAAGAAGAACGTGATCGCGGCCAGGTACAACAGCGCGATCCGCTTGTGATCGCGGGTCAGCAGCCATGACTTCCAGCCGTAACCGTCGTGGAGGTAGTTATTAGGCGGTAGTTTCAGTTCCGTACTGCTGGACATGGCTTATTTCCTGGCCTCACCGGCTGGAGCCGATGCATGCTCTCCCAGTTGCGCTTCGTGCGCTGACGCCTCTTTGGCGGCCGGCGCGGGGACTCCAAGTGACTTGACGTACTCAATCAACTGCAGCAGCGATTCTTCACTGACCTGTCCCGTGAAGGTCGGCATGATCGGCTGGTACCCAGCCACCACCTTCGTCGCCGGAGACAGAATCGACTCGCGGATGTACGACTCGTCGACAACGACCTTCTCGCCGCTGGCAAGTTCGACGGTCTTGCCAAACAGGTTCTGCAGCACGGGACCGCGGCCTGCATTATCCGGCCGGTGGCAGGTGTTGCACGCCAGCTCCGAGAAGAGCTTCTCGCCAGCCGCCGCGAGCGAGCCGTCGCCAGCGCCGCCCTGCAGCCACGCCTCGTAATCGTGCGGCTCCATGACGACGACCTGACCGATCATCCCCGAGTGTTTCGTGCCGCAATACTCCGCGCAGAACAGCTTATACGTCCCCGCCTTGGTGGCCTGGAACCACAAGTGCGTGTAGCGTCCGGGCAGCACGTCCGCCTTGACGCGGAACGCCGGCACGTAGACGTCGTGGATGACATCCTCTGACGTCATGATCAGCTTCACCGCGCGCCCGACCGGCACGTGGAGTTCGTCGATCTCGCGTTGGCCGTCGAGGTGCTGGAACTTCCACATCCACTGCTTGCCGACCACGTAAATATTCAGCGTTTCGTCCGGCGGACGCGTAAACGAGAAGAAGATCGACGTGCTCCACCCAAAGATGACGAGCGTGATGAGCAATGGAATGACCGTCCAGGCAATCTCCAGCCAGAACCCGCCATGGATGCGCGCGCCGATCTCGTCGTCATGGCGGCGGCGATACTTCACCGCGAACACGGCGACCAGCACGGCGATAAGGACCGAGAAGAACGTCGTGATCCCGATGAGGAAGAAATACAACGCGTCCACCCGCGATGCCATGGTGGAGGCGGCTTCAGGAAATAACGGAGTGCCAGGCCACATCGTCTATCGATTCTTTTCCCGTCGCGTCATTACGACGATGAACGTTCCGATCAACAACACCGTTGCGACGCCGGCGACGCGCAGGACGCTCATGATGTAGAGCCCGTAGCGTCCCGTCATCGGGTCGTAGTGGTAACAGAACAACAGCAAGTTGTCGGACAGCGTGCCGATCTTGCCTTCAGAGGCTTCGTTGATGGCCAAGCGCACGTCGCGCGGGCCGTAGTCAATCCCGAACAGATAGCGCGCCGGACGGCCATCTGGCGTCACGATGATGATGCCGGACGGGTGCGCGAACTGCTGCGTCGCGTCGTCCCACGTGTACCGGAACCCCGCCGCCTTGGTGAGACGCTTGATTTCGGGCTCGGTCCCCGTGAGGAAATGCCACCCCTGCTCAGCGCCGGGTCGTTTGTAGCGGTGCAGATACTCGGTCTTCCGCGCCGCCGCCTGCTTCGGCGTCTCGCGCGGATCGAAACTGACGAGCACCACTTCGAAATCCTTGCCGGCATCGATCGAAAGCGTGCTGAGCGTGCTCGTCAGCGAACTCAGCACCTGCGTGCACAACATCGGGCACTCGTAGTACACGAACACGAGCACGACTGGCTTTTTGCCGAAGTACTTCCCGAGTTCCACCGCCTGCCCTTCGTCGTCCACGAACTTCGTGTCGAGCGGCAGCGTTTGATCGAGGTTCTGGTCGAAACCGATTTCGCGGAGCGGCGCCGGCATCGTCGACGCGGGCGCACCAGGAGCCTGCCGATACCCTGGCGTCGGCGCGCCAGTCATCTGCGCGGACGCCACCGGCGCAAGGCACGTGAGCACGAACACCGACACCACGAGCGCAATGCCCGTTTTCACGGGGCGGAGCGCCGAGAGTGTGGTGGTCTTGTTATGCACGTCCGTAATTCCTGAAACCTGTTCCTACTGTCTTACCGCGCGGCGCCAGACGCTTTGTCCGCTGGAGCCGCCGCTGGGCGCGAGGGCAACCCACGCTGCACGGTTAGCTTCATCGCTTCCTCGATCGGAATCCGGACGACGCCGGCATTGCGATCGACCCAGCGATAGCTGGCAAGCGCCGACGCGGCCTCGTCTCGAAGATCCTTCAGGTCTTTCTTGGGATCGGTCTGAAGCCGCGGTTGCGGCGGCAGCCGATCTTCCTGTCCCGGCAGGGCCAGCGGATAACGAACGACCTGCGCCGCATCGGCCCGTGTGTTCATGACGCGATACATGATCCACACGGTCAGGTAGCAAAGCGCGGTCATCACCGTCAACGCAATCACGGCCATGAAGATGGCGCGGACATCGATATCCGCCTCTTCGTGGTGAACCGTCTCGTCGTGTTCGTCGTCGTGCGCGGATGCGTGTATAGACATGGTGATTAGTGCGCCGCCTTCGCTTCGCCGTGAATGGGACCGAGCGCCAGCGCCTCTTCAAATTGCGAGTCGTGAACCGGCAGCAACGCACGCGTGCGCAACTGACCGAGGAAGAATCCCCCCCAAATACCGATGAGGGCCAACGGCAACACAATATCCATCCAGCTGATAGAGAAGCCGTCCTTGTGGAACTCAGGCGCGGTCAGCCAGAACAGATCGATGAGACGCGCCACGATGATGGCCACGCACACCTTGATGATCGACGTCGGCTCGCGCTTGATCACGCGAGACAGCAACAGCGAGAACGGCACGATGAAGTGGAAGAGGACCAGCGCCATCGCAATTCCGCGCCAGCTGGTGAAGGTCCGGTGCATGTACCACTGGATCTCTTCCGGCAAGTTGCCAGACCAGATGAGCAGGTACTGCGAGAAGGAGAAGTACGCCCACAGCACCACGAACGCGAGCATCAAGTTCGCCAGATCGTGAAAGTGCTGCGAACCAACCGCGTCGCTGAGCGGCTTACGGCGCGACAGCCACACGAGCGTGATGATCTGCAGCGCCATCGACCCGAGCAGCATGCCGCCGCCGACGAGCATCCCGTAGATCGTCGAGAACCAGTGCGGCTCGAGCGACATCAGCCAGTCGAACGCCGCGAACGTGACCGTGCCCGCCATCAAGAGCAGACCGCCCGCGCTCACCCGCTGCATCCGGACCGCAATGGCCGGATCGCCGGTGCGCTCCTGATCGAGCGACCACTTGTTGAGGATGAACGCGAGGCCGTTCCACACCACGAAGTAGATCACCGCGCGAACGATGAAGAACGACTGGTTGAGCCACACCGCCTTCGCCTTGAGGATGGGGTCCGCCGCGACAATATCCTCGTGCGTCCACTCATACAGGTTGTGCATGCCGAACACGATCGGCAGGAACAACACCGTGACAATCGGCAGGACGCGCGTCGCCGCGCCAAGCTGCTGACGGATGATCACGCCCCACGCGCCACCAGACAACTGGTGGATCATCATGAGCCCGAGACTCCCGAGCGAGAATCCGAGGACCAGGAAGTAGGCCATCAGATACGACTCGAAGAACTGCGTCGAGTTCGTGAAGTAGCCAATCGCCGAGAGCACGGCGCCCGCGGCCCCGACCATGAGGAACGTCCGCTGCTGCTGCGCGAGCTCAGGAATCGCCTGGCCAGCGTTCTGACTGAAAGGCGTTGCCACTAGTGTCTCTCCGTCGCGGCGCCAGCCTCGGCAACCGTCTGCGGCGGCGCATCCAGGCGCGGGCGTTCCGCCGCCGGCACGTCGTCCACCGAATCATGTCCGCTTAGTTGCAGCGCGCGGACGTAGGCAGTAATCGCCCACCGATCCGTCGGCTTCACTTGCACCGCGTAGTCAGGCATCGCACCGAACCCGTTGGTCATCACGTCGAAGAAATGACCGACCGGCGCCTGACGCAAACGCTCGTCCATCAACGACGGCGGACGGCGATAACCGCGCTGGACGACCATGCCGTTGCCTTCGCCCGTCTGACCGTGGCAGGGCGAGCAATACACGTCGAACCGTTCACGCCCGCGCGCCATGACGGCGTCGGTCACAGGAAACGGAAATACTTCCGCGATGTTGCCATTGACCGTGCCGCGATAGAGCAATTCGTCGTCGTTCAACTGACCGCGAGCCACCGTGCCCGCGAGAATCGGCCGCGACGCCTGGTTGTCACCGAAAAAATCGGACTGCTTGAGAGGACGGCTGTAGTTCGGCGTGTCGTGCATATCCTGCCGACAAGCGGATGCGGTCAACACGACGACCGCCAGCGACCCCAAGAGACGGCTAGTCTTCGACAACGGAAACCTCTTTCGCGCCGACGCTCTGCAGAAACCTGCGCGTGTCATCGAGATCGAACTTGTCGTCTTCCGCTTCGATGCAGAGAAAGAAGCGATCGCGGCTGGCAAGCGCGAAGCTCGGAACGTTGAACACCGGGTGATACGGCTGCGGCAACCCGTTGAGCGCCAACATGCCGAACACCGCCGTCAGGGCAGCGCCGAGAATGGTGCACTCGAAGGTCACCGGGATGAACATCGGCCAGCTGAACATCGGCTTGCCGCCGATGTTGAGCGGATAGGCCATCGTCGCCACCCACGTCTGGAGGAGGAACCCGCCAAGCGCGCCGGTGAGACCGCCCGCCAGCACAAGCGCCGGCAGCTTCGTCGTCGGCAACGCCATCGCGTGGTGCAACTCCTCGATCGGCAGCGGCGAGAAGGCGTCCATCTTCGTGTAGCCCGCGACGTGCGCACGGTGCGCCGCGTCGACCAAGCTGTGCTGATCGTCGAACTCCGCGAGAAGCCCGTAGGTGATCGGATGCTTCGCGTGCTTAGTGTGCATGCTCACCCTCCGCAACGCGTTTACCCGGCACCATGGTCCGCATTTCGAAGATCGAAATCATCGGCAAGAAGCGGCAGAACAGGAACAGCAGCGTCAGGAACAGACCGATCGTGCCGAAGAAGGTCGAGAAGTCCCAGAACGTCGGTCTAAACATGCCCCACGACGAGGGCAAGAAGTCGCGGTGCAGGCTGAGCACGATGATGACGAAGCGCTCGAGCCACATCCCCACATTGATGATGAGCGACAACACGAACAGCATCGGGATGTTCGTCCGGACGCTCTTGAACCACAGCAACTGCGGAATGACGATGTTGCAGGCGATGAGCGCCCAGTAGAACGGCCAGTACGGACCGTTGATGCGGTTCAGCACCATGAAGCCTTCGTAGTTGTTCGCCGAGTACCAGGCCATGAACGCTTCGACCCCGTACCCGTAGGCCACAACCAGACCGGTGACGAGCATCACCTTGGCCATGTTCTGCAGGTGGCGCATCGTGATGAAGTCTTGCAAGCCGTAGAAGTACCGAATCGGCACGGCGAGCGTAATCACCATCGCGAAGCCGGAGTAGATGGCGCCAGCCACGAAGTACGGCGGGAAAATCGTCGTGTGCCAGCCGGGCAGAATGCCGACCGCGAAGTCGAAGCTAACCACCGTGTGCACGGATACGACCAGCGGCGTCGCAAGACCGGCCAGCAGCAGATACGCGGTTTCGTAGCGATGCCAGTGCATCGCCGACCCGCGCCAGCCGAGCGCGAAGAGACCGTAGATGACGCGGCCCACCTTCGATTCCGAACGGTCGCGCAGCGTCGCAAGGTCAGGCACCAAACCGACGAACCAGAAGAGCGCCGACACGGTCGCGTAGGTCGATACCGCGAAGACGTCCCATACCAGCGGGCTTCGGAACTGCGGCCACACGCCCATCGTGTTCGGCAGCGGGAACAACCAGTAAGCGAGCCACGGACGGCCGGTGTGGAACAGCGGGAAGATGCCCGCGCACGCGACGGCAAACAACGTCATCGCTTCGGCGAAGCGGTTAATCGACGTGCGCCACGACTGCTTGAGGAGCAGCAGAATCGCCGAGATGAGCGTGCCGGCGTGACCGATACCGATCCACCACACGAAGTTGGTGATGTCGAAGGCCCAGCCGACCGGGATGTTGTTGCCCCAAATCCCGATACCCTTGACCACCAGGTACGACAGGGACATAAGCAGCATGCCGGCGCCAGCAGCGGCGACGAGGAAGCCGAGGACCCAGACGATCCCGGTTTTTTCCGTCAGGACAATCGATGCGATCTTGTCGGTGACGGAAGTGATGTTATGCCCGGGGCCGATGACCGCCGTGTCGGGCATCCCCTCCTGGTTCATCTTCACGGGCAGGACGTTCTGCGCCATTACTCACCCAATTCCGGATTCACGTTACGCACAACCCCGAGGTAAGTCGTCCGGGGACGGGTATTCAACTCGGCAAGCACCGCGTAATTGCGCTCTTCCTTCTGGAGGCGCGCCACACGGCTGTTCGGGTCGTTCAGGTCGCCGAAAATGATCGCGTCGGTCGGACAGGTCTGCTGACACGCCGTCTTGATCTCGCCGTCCTCGATGCGACGGCTCTGCTTTTCGGAATCGATCTTCGCGCGGTTGATACGCTGCACGCAGTAGGTGCACTTCTCCATGACGCCACGGCTGCGCACAGTGACATCTGGATTTCGACCAAGCATGGTGCTCGGCGTGGTGAAGTCTTGATACAGCAGGTAGTTGAACCGGCGCACTTTATACGGGCAGTTGTTCGAGCAGTAGCGCGTGCCGACACAGCGGTTGTACACCATGTCGTTCAGCCCTTCGTGGCTGTGCACCGTCGCACCCACCGGACAGACCACCTCGCACGGCGCGTTCTCGCACTGCATGCACGGCATCGGCTGGAAGTATGTTTCCGGGTTCGTCTCGTGCCCGGCGAAGTAGGTGTCGAGACGGAGCCAGTGCATCTCGCGTCCACGCAGCACTTGATCCTTGCCGATGACCGCGATGTTGTTTTCCGCCACGCAACCGACGATGCAGGCGTTGCAACCGGTGCAGGCATTGACGTCGATCGCCATGCCCCACTTGTACCCGTCGTACTTGTACTCGGGATACAGCGTGAGCGTGCGCGGCGGCGCCTCGAAGCCTTCGTGCATCGCCTTCGGATCGCGCACGAACTCGTCGCGCGAAATCGCGCGAACGATGCCGCGCCCTTCGAGCAGATGGTGATACTGCGTGCAGGCCAGCGAATACCCTTCGCCCGTCTCGGTCATCTGCAAGCCGCGACCGTACGCCATGCCGTTCGAGGCACGAAGCGCGAAGGCGTTGAACCCGGCGCCGTCGGCGATATGGCCACCACGCTGACGGCCGTAGCCGAGATGCACGGTGACGCAATCGTCAGGATGTCCGGGAATCGCGAACACCGGACCACGCACGGTGCGATTTCCAAGCTTCAACTCGATGAGGCGCGTGAGAATCTCGCCGTGCTCACCGCCGCGCATCGCCGGACGCTGGTCGACGCGAAGTTTTTCCGCCGTCGCCGGGCTCAGGATGACCGCGTTGTCCCACGTGAGCTTCGTGATTGGCTTCGGCGTTTCCTGCAACCAGCCGTTGTTCGCGAATCGACCGTCGAGAATCGAAGGGTCGAGCCGGTATGAAATCTCGTAACCGCCAGCTGCCGCTTCCACCGGTGACGCCGCCGTCGCTGTCGCCGCGAGCGACACCGTGCGAGGCGTGAACGCCGAATCGGCCATCAAGCCGTCGTGCAGCCACCGCCGCCAACGCGCTTCGAAATCGGGCGAAGTCGCCGCCTGCTTCTCCTTCGCGGCCCAATGCTCGCGAACGAGATCGTGCGGCGTCTGCTCTTGACGGTCGCTCATCGCCGCCAGCACTTCGTGCGCCGAACGTCCGCCGTAAAGCGGGGCAATGAGCGGCTGCACGATGGACACCGTGCCGTCGAAGGCGCGCGCGTCGCTCCACTCTTCGAGGAAGTGCACCTGCGGAATCTGCCACTGACAGAACGCGGACGTCTCGTCTTCATACAGACCGAGCCGGACACGATTCTGCACCTTGGCCAACGCCTGCGCGAACGGCACATCGGCGGGCGCCGTAAAGACCGGATTTCCGCCAATGATGACCAGCAGATCGACGCGTCCGGCGTCCATATCCGCCGTCAGCTCGCGAATCGACGCGACCTGATCGACCGGCGCAATTTCAACCGGCTCGGTGTAGATGACAGTCGCGCCCACGTTGCCGAGCGCCTGATTCATCGCATGCGCGAGCGCATGAACGGCAGGCGGCTGCGATTCGCCAGCCACGACAAGGCTGCGTCCGCGATGCTCGCCAAGATCCTTCGCGGCGGCCGCCACGAACTTCTGCGCGTCGCCGGAAGGCGCCGACGCGCTGCCGACGCCAAGCGCCGCGGCAATCTGCCGCGCAACGACCTCAATCTCGCTCGGCTTCAGCGGCAACCGGTGATCGGCTTTCGCACCCGTAAAGCTCGGCATCGTCTCAAGGGCATAGAGACGATTCATGTGCGCCGCATCATCCGGACGTCGGCGCTCCGCGAACTCGCGCGCATACCGCAACGCGCCCGCGGCTAGCCCAAGGAAATCACCGTCGAGCGAGAGGATGACATCCGCGTTTTCAAACTTGTACTGCGCTTCGACAAACTCACCGAACGCCTGACGGGCGCCAAGCATCGTGTGCTGACGGCTCGTCGGGTCCCACTGATGCCACTTGGCCGACGGGAAGCGCGAGAGCACATCCTGAATCTGCGCGGCCAGCGTCGGCGAATTTACCGCTTCGGTCAGAATGCGAATACCAACACCTTGTAGCGGCTTCTGCGAGATGAGCGTCGCGCGCATCATCGCCAGGAACTCCGCCCACGGACGAATTTCACCGAGGTTGGTAATCGTTTTCGCCCGATCCGGGTCGTAAAGCGACAGCGCCGCGCTCTGATTGAAGACGTCGGCGGCGCCAAGACTGCCAGGATGGAGCGGATTGCCTTCGATCTTGGTCGGACGTCCCTCGTGGCTCTCGACGAGCAACCCCGTCGCGACACCGCCAAGCGACATCGCCGTGGCGAAGAAGAGCGGCTTGCCGAGCACCAGCTCCTCGGGCTGCCGCACGTACGGAACGATCTTTTCTTCGGGCTGACGCGTGCACGCCGTTACGCCAGCCAGCGCAAGCGACGCCCCCATCAGCTTCAGAAACGTCCGTCTCGTCGTCGGATCGGAGATCGCTTCGACTTCTGAAGGAAATTCGTTGTACAGCCGCTCCCGGAACGACGGGTCGTCAGCCAGTTCGTCGAGAGTGCGCCAGAAAGCTTTGCCGGTCGTCATCGATGACACGTGGAGCAGCTCGTAAGTTTTTGAATCTGATATTCGGCAACCAGGCGCGCGCCAAGCTCCGCCTGATTGGAGGGTGGTTGATAGTCGACGCGAAACACTGCTTCCTTCGGCCTGACGTACTGCTCAGGGTTCCGGTGGCAGTTGATGCACCACTCCATCTGGAGTGACTGCTCTTGATACATGAGCGGCATGCGATCAACCTGCCCGTGGCAGGTCGTGCAGCCAACGCCCTTATTCACATGAATACTGTGATCAAAGTAGACAAAGTTGGGCAGGTCGTGAACGCGCGTCCATTCGAGCGGCTTGCCGGTCGCAAAGCTCGCCCGCACCGGTTCGAGGAATGGCGCGTCGGCAAAAATCTGCGAGTGGCAGTTCATGCACGTCTTGGTCGGGGGGATGCCGGCAAAGCGGGAATCCTCGACCGACGTATGACAGTAGCGGCAGTCAATGCCGTTCCCGCCCACATGACGCTCGTGGCTGAACTGAATCGGCTGTTCACGGGGCGCCGTTGCGCGCGTGATCCATGGCGACCGATTGATATAGAGAAGGATGACCAGCAGCCCGGCAACGATGAAGATCGTGCCGAAGATGGACACTCGCGCGATAGAGTTCGTGCTGCGATGAAAGATCTGGGACATGCGGTCCGTCTACTAGGGCACGCGTCACGCTCGGCCGTTCTTTGCCGGTTCGTGCGCGATGCCGGAACTACGGGAGCTTAATCTGACTCTGTCTTAAAGCGCGGTACGTATTTTGTGAAAAATTTCACTTGCTGTCAAGTTGGGCTTGAAACCCAGAAATTCAACTCGAAATCCATGTAATTTCATCGTAACAAACGAAACAGCCACATGCGCTAGCGAAGCATACAATACTGCGGCAATGAGCGATCGAAAGTACCGTCAACGCGGCTACCAAGACGACCCGCGCGAGCGCCCGGAAGCGCCACGGCCAAAACCGCCGCAAGAACGCGCCCCCGGTCGCGTCCTGCAGGACGCATCAGGTCCCCGCACGCCCAACCTGATGTCAACGCACGAGGTCTTTCGCTGCGCGCGATGCGGCAACCTGCTGTCGAGTCCGGTTGGCGCCGCCGATCGTTGCAACCGATGCGGCACCGGCATTCATAGCTGTATCAATTGCGTATCGTTCGATACCAGCGCGCGATGGGAGTGCTCGCAGCACGCGCTGACCGCACGCGTCGCCCCGAAGGACGACACCAACCTGTGTACGTTTTTCGAAGCACGCACGACCGTCGAACGTCAGACCGGGACCACGAGAGCGCCAGAAACCACGTCGAGCGCGCGTCAGGCGTTTGACGACCTCTTCAAGTAAACGCATCAAGGAATCGTCATGGGTGTGATCGCGCCAGCTGATCGGGAACAGGCGCGGCGTCAGTTCGCAGCGCTGAGCGGCCTCGCACGACTCGTCGCCGCCACGCTTGTTGCCGTGGCCAGCGTCACCATTACCGAACACGCGCAGAGTGGCGCCGCCATCGCGTACCGCTTTTCTTTCCCGGAACCGCAACATCACTGGGCGCAGGTGGAAGCGACGTTCGACGATCTGCCCGCAGCACCGCTCGAACTGCGGATGAGCCGCTCGTCACCTGGACGCTATTCGCTCCACGACTTTGCGAAAAACGTCTACGACGTCGAGGCGCGCGATCCTCAAGGTGTGGCTCTTGAAATCGTCCGGCCCGACCCGTATGGATGGACGATCCCGACGCACGGCCAAAAAGTCATCGTTCGCTACAAGGTGTTCGGCGACCGGGTGGATGGAACGTACCTCGCGGTCGATACGACGCACATCCACATGAACACGCCAGCGGCGATCATGTGGGCGCGCGGACTCGACGAACGTCCAGCCACACTCTCCTTCGAGCCGCCACGTGGGGTCACGTGGACGGTGGCGACGCAGTTGAACGCTGGCCACACTCCGTACGAATTCTCCGCGCCGAATCTTCAGTACCTGATGGACAGCCCAATTGAACTCGGCCCTGTCTCAATCAAACAGTTTTCGGTCGGCGGCAGCACGTTCCGATTCGCCGCGCACCATCAAGGCACGGCACGCGATCTGGACGCACTTGTCAGCGACGTCGAGAAGATCGTCCGGGTCGAGGGTGACGTCTTCGGCGAGTATCCGCGCTACGAGCCTGGGTACTACACCTTCCTGGCGGACTACCTCCCGTACGCGAACAGCGACGGGATGGAGCATCGCAACTCGACGGTCATGACGTCTCCGGCCGCAATCGCCACGCGGCGGCTCGATCTGCTGGACACGGTCGCCCACGAGTTCTTCCACAACTGGAATGTGGAACGCATCCGTCCGCGCTCGCTCGAACCATTCGACTTCGAGCGCGCGAACATGTCTGGTGAACTGTGGCTGGCTGAAGGCTTCACCCAGTACTACGCGCCGCTTACACTCGCGCGCGCCGGCATCGAATCGCTGCCAGCCACGCTAGCCACATTTGGCGACTTCGTTCAAACGATTGCGCTCAGCCCTGGACGCCAGATCCGTTCGGCCGTGGAGATGAGCCAGATGGCGCCGTTCACCGACCGCGGTCTGGCGGGCGATCGCACCAACTGGTCGAACACCTACATCTCCTACTATTCGTACGGCGGCGCCATCGCGCTCGCGCTCGATCTCGAGCTTCGCGAACGCTCCAACGGACGCGTGAGCCTCGACAGCTTCATGCGCGCGATGTGGCAGACCTACGGCAAACCGGGCGGCTCACGTCCTGGATACGTCGATCATCCGTACACGCTCGATGATGCCGAGGCTCAACTTGCTGACGTCAGCGGCGATCGCGCGTTCGCGCATGAGTTCTTCGAGAAATATATCCACGGACGCGAACTGCCAGACTACGCGCGACTGCTAGGTG